>NZ_BAABDO010000013.1:0-99504 GCF_039539665.1 Actinomadura keratinilytica | reverse complement strand
TCTCCAGGTCCATGAGCATGGTGCGGCTGGCGTTGGTGACGTCGGTGACGTGCACGCCGCCGTCGCGGCCGCCGGTGAGGTTCCACAGCAGCCAGGTGTCGGTGGTGCCGAACAGCGCGTCGCCGGCCTCGGCGGCCTCGCGCACCCCTGCGACGTTCTCCAGGATCCACTGGATCTTGCCGCCGGAGAAGTAGGTGGCGGGGGGCAGGCCCGCCTTGCGGCGGATCACGTCGCCGCGTCCGTCGCGGTCCAGCGCGGCGGCGATGGCGTCGGTGCGGGTGTCCTGCCAGACGATCGCGTTGTGGTACGGGCGGCCGGTGCGGCGGTCCCACACCACGGTGGTCTCGCGCTGGTTGGTGATGCCGAGCCCGGCCAGGTCGCCGTACTGCAGGTTCGCCTTGGTCAGGGCGGTCTCGATGACGGCCCGGGTGCGCTCCCAGATCTCGACGGGGTTGTGCTCGACCCAGCCCGCCCGCGGCAGGATCTGCTCGTGCTCCAGCTGGTGGCGGGCGATCTCGTTGCCGCCGTGGTCGAAGATCATGAACCGGGTGCTGGTGGTGCCCTGGTCGATCGCTCCGACGAAGTCAGCCATGTGTCTCTCTCCAGGTGGTGGGGCGGGATCGGGGGCGGGTCAGGCGGGCTGGTGCTCGGCCTTCTCCGGGACGGCGGCCGCGGCGCCGTCCTCGTCGCCCGGCAGGAACCGGTGGATCAGCGCCTTGTAGAGCCCCGCGCCGAGCACCCCGCCGACCAGCGGGCCCACGATCGGCACCCAGAAGTACAGGTCGCCGTGCTGGTCGCGCCAGGCGGTCTCGTATCCGGTGAGGAACGAGGCCAGGCGCGGGCCGAAGTCGCGGGCGGGGTTGATGGCGTACCCGGCGTCGGTGCCCCAGGCCATGCCGATAGCGACCACCAGCAGGCCGATCACCACGGGGGTCAGGTTGGCCAGCGGCGGCCGGTTGCGGACGTCGGTGAGGGCGAGGATCACGAACAGCAGGATGGCGGTGCCGATGATCTGGTCGCGGAAACCGCCCCACATCGTCACCGGCAGTTCGCCGTTGCCCGGCAGCGTGGAGAACACGCCCTGCGTCTTGATGCTGTGGCCGGGGTCGGCCTTGGCGAGCACCTCGCTGTAGTTCCAGCGGACGACCAGCGCCGCCACGAACGCGCCGGCGGTCTGCGCCAGCACGTACGGCGCGACCTTGCGCCACGGGTGGTCGCGGAAGACCGCCAGGGCGACGGTCACGGCGGGGTTGAGGTGGGCGCCGCTGATGCGCGCCGCCACGTAGACGCCCAGGGTGACGCCGATGCCCCAGGCCCAGGCGATGCTGTCGTGGTCGCCGATGCCGGCCGCGGCGACCTGCGCGACCACTCCGACTCCGAACAGGATGAGGATCATGGTGCCGGCGAACTCGGCGGCGATCTCCCCGGCGAGTCCCGGCTCCCTGCTGCGTACCGCCATGCTGACCTCCTCGGACGGGGCGGGCACAGGCGTGCGGCCGTGGGTGGTCGGGGGGCGGCCGCACGTCGGGGCGAGGGGCGCCGCGTCGGCGGCCGGATCGCGGCCGAGGGGGAGGGCGCGTGCGCTCCTCGGTGCCGTGGACGCTAGAACGGCGCTCGGCGACCGGCAACGGACGGGTGCCGACAATGTCGAACACTTCCCCCGTCTCCCCCGGCCGGTTACCCTCCCAGCTGTGCGGCGGATCACACCATTAGGGCAGTTCGCAGCGGAAATGACGGTGATGCCGACCTATGTCGACAATGTCGGCACCCGCGATGAAGATGAACTACGCTCGCGTCCATGCCGGGACCGGTGCAGTCGATCGAGCGGGCGGCGGCCATTCTGCGGCTGCTGGCCGGCAGCTCGGGCCGGCTGGGCGTCGGGGAGATCGCCCAGTCGCTCGGGCTGGCGCGCGGCACCGCCCACGGCATCCTGCGCACGCTGGAGCGCGTGGGGTTCGTCGAGCAGGACAAGGCCAGCGGGAAGTACCAGCTCGGCGCCGCCCTGCTCCACCTGGGCACCAGCTATCTGGACGTCAACGAGCTGCGTTCGCGCGCCATCAACTGGGCCGACGCGCTGGCCGCCCGCAGCGGCGAGGCGGTGCGCATCGGCACGCTGCTGGACGGCCAGGTCCTCGTCGTGCACCACGTGTTCCGCCCCGACGACACCCTCCAGGCGCTGGACGTCGGCTCGCTGCTGCCGCTGCACGCCACCGCGCTCGGCAAGGCGCTGCTCGCCCACGATGCCAACGCCGCCGCCTGCGTGCGCGGCGTCGCGCTGGAGGCGTTCACCCGCCGCACCGTCACCGACGCCCGGCAGCTGGCCCGCGCCCTGGCCCAGGTCCGCGAGCGCGGCTGGGCGGCGGAGATCGAGGAGCTGTCGATCGGCGAGGCCGCCATCGCCGCGCCGATCCGCGGCCACGGCGGCCTGGTCGTGGGGGCGATCGGGGTGTCCGGGGCGGTCGAGCGCATCTGCGACGCCCAGCGCGTCCCGGCCGCCAAGCTCGTCGGATTCGTGCGGGACGCGGCGCGCGCCGTCTCCCGCGACCTGGGGGGATCGCGCTGGTGACGGCGCCGGCGACGACAGGGGGTGAGGGGCCGTGGTCGAACGCTACGTGATGTCCATCGACCAGGGCACCACGTCGACCCGGTGCATCCTGTTCGACCACAGCGGCCGCCTCGTCGCCGTCGCGCAGCGCGAGCACCGCCAGCACTTCCCCCGGCCCGGCTGGGTCGAGCACGACCCCGTGGAGATCTGGCGCAACCTCGAACGCATCGCGCCCGAGGCCCTCGCCCAGGCCGGCGCCACCCCCGCCCAGGTGGCCGCCGTGGGCATCGCCAACCAGCGCGAGACCACCGTGCTGTGGGACCGGCTGACCGGCGCGCCCGTCGGCCGCGCCCTCGTCTGGCAGGACACCCGCACCGACGCCCTCGTCGAAGAGCTGTCGCGCGCCCCGGGCGCCGGGATCGTCACCGAGCGCAGCGGCCTGCCGCTGGCCACCTACTTCTCCGCCCCGCGCATCCGCTGGACCCTCGACCACGTCCCCGGCCTGCGCGAACGCGCCGAACGCGGCGAGGTGCTGTTCGGCACCATGGAGAGCTGGCTGATCTGGAACCTCAGCGGCGGGGTGGACGGCGGGGTGCACGTCACCGACGTCACCAACGCCAGCCGCACCCTGCTCATGGACCTCAAGACGCTGAGCTGGGACGAGGACCTGCTGGCGTTCTTCGACATCCCCCGGGCCATGCTGCCGGAGATCCGCTCGTCCACCGAGACCTACGCCACCGCCCGCCGGATCTTCCCCGGCGTGCGCATCGGCGCCGCGCTCGGCGACCAGCAGGCCGCGCTGTTCGGGCAGACGTGCTTCTCCCCCGGCGAGACCAAGTGCACCTACGGCACCGGCGCGTTCCTGCTGATGAACACCGGCACCACCCCCGTCCGGTCGGCCAACGGGCTGCTCACCACCGTCGGCTACAAGATCGGCGACGAGCCCGCGGTGTACGCGCTGGAGGGCTCGATCGCGGTGACCGGCGCGCTGGTGCAGTGGTTCCGCGACCGGCTCGGGCTGATCTCCACCGCCCCGGAGATCGAGACGCTGGCCCGCACCGTCGAGGACAACGGCGGCTGCTACATCGTCCCGGCGTTCTCCGGGCTGTTCGCCCCGCACTGGCGCAGCGAGGCCCGCGGCATCATCGTCGGCCTGACCTCCTACATCACCAAGGGGCACCTGGCCCGCGCGGTGCTGGAGGCCACCGGCTGGCAGACCCGCGAGGTGGTGGACGCGATGAACCGCGACTCCGGGCTCAGCCTGCGCGAGCTGAAGGCCGACGGCGGCATGACCGCCGACAACCTGCTCATGCAGTTCGTCGCCGACGTGCTGAACGTGCCGGTCGAGCGGCCCATGGTCGTCGAGACGGTCTCCCTGGGCGCCGCCTACGCCGCCGGGCTCGCCGTCGGCTACTGGCCGGACCTGCGCGGCCTGCGCCGCAACTGGCACCGCGCCGCCCGCTGGGTCCCGTCGATGGACCCGCGGCGGCGGGAGAGCGAGTACGAAAACTGGCGCCGGGCGGTTGAACGCACGTTCGACTGGGCAAAGCCCAATAAACGGGACTGACCAGGCATAACGGTCGTTGCGCAAGGCAGACCCGCGCCTAACGGTCTAGACCATTTTGCGGTAGGGGCCGGGTTATCGGAGAAGATCTGTCCACTTGCAGGTGTTGTACCGCAAGGACGATCGGTCCAACTCACAAGATCATCGGCCGCGGCAGCGGCCCCATGGGAGGAAAACCGCGAACATGAGCAGCCGTCTTGCCAACCCTCGCCGCACCAGGCTCGACGCCTGGCCCAAGCAGCGCACGGTCGACGTACGGACCGACCAGGACGCCAAGCCGGCCGAGTCCACGTCACCCGCGCCCGCGGCAGAGCGCGCCGATCGTTGATCGGCCGACATCCAGGTTGCTCGATGGGCCCGACCGACCACGGGCTTCCTACCCCCAACCGCTGTGCCCGCCGGGGGCGCCCGCGACCGTGACGGCGCCCCCGGCCGGCCCCGGCCGAGTTGACCTCAACCTTGCTTGAGGTTGTTGAGTAGGCCATGGCAGTGATCAACGAACCGCAAGAAGGGCACGGCCATGGCACAGGACATCCTCGTAGTGGGAGACATCCCGGCGGAGACCCAGGCCGCCGTCGTCGACGTGGTCAAGGCGCTGGAAAAGGCGTTCAACGACAAGGATCCGATCGCCCTGAGCGAGCAGTTCGCCGAGCAGACGTCCTGGACGAACGCCGCTGGCAAGCGCCTGGACGGCCGCAAGGCGATCGCGGAGTTCAGCGCCCCGGCGATGCAGACCTTCCTGCGCGACGCCTACGCCCGCTACGACGTCGTCAAGCTGCTGGAACTCGCCCCTGACGTGATCGCGGTGAACGTGACGCAGACCCCCACCGACAGCGGAGGCACCCCTGTCAAGGGAACCCAAGGCACCGCTTTCTACGTCATCGCCAAGCGGCACGACGGCTGGAAGATCGTCGCGGGCCAGAACACCCCGTACACCACCGAGTGACACACGCGGACGGCCTTGGCCGATGCGACGCAGACACCGCGTCGGCCGACATCCAGACCGGTCGTCCGTCCGAACACGGACTCGGGGGCGCCTCCACTCCGGGGGCGCCCCGACGGGTTCGCAGGCGCGATCATCGAGGGGTGAACGTCACGACCCAGCTGGTGCGCGTCTCCTGGACGAAGGCGTCCCGCGGCGCCCCGGGCGCCGCACGCCGCAACGCCTGCCCCGAGGCGTTTCCGCTCCCCTCGGCCGACCCGCCGTTCGTGCACACGGTCCACATGCGCGAGGAACACGACTTCGCCCCGCACGAGACCGTCACCGGGGGCCCGCCGCACCGCGACCTCGTGCACGTCCACGAGCGTGACGGCCTGCTGCACGTCGAACTCAGGCCGTCCCCCTTCGGCAACCCCTGGCGGCAAGGGCGCCCGAAGAACATCCGCCTGGCCGCCGGCGAGACCCTCCGCTGGAAGATCAACTACCGCTTCAGCGGCTACCACGGCTGGTCGTACCGGCTGGACACCCTCAACCTCGCCTACGGCCCCGCCTTCCCGCACAACATCTTCCTGACTCCCCCGACCCACACCATCGACGAACGCGCCCACCTCTTCTGAGCCGCTCTCTCGAAAGTGGGTGGAGCTATTCGTTGCCTGCGGCGCTCTCCACGCAGCGTATCCGTCAATAAGCTTCAACAAATCGGTGAGTGAAGGGTTGGGCACGTGGGGTCAGCGCGGTATCGCGAGATCGCGGAGGACTTGCTGCGGCGCATCGATGAGGGCGAGTGGCAGGCCGGCGAGACCTTGCCGCCGATGGCGCGGCTCGCCGAGCACTACGGCGCCAGCCGCAACGCCGTCGCGCGGGCCGTCGGCAAGCCGGCCGAGCAGGGCCGCCTGGTCTCCGTGCCGCGCAGGGGCACCGTCGTCCGGCCGAAGCACCGCAAGGTCGTCATGCGGACGGACGTGGTCAGGCAACACCCGGCACGTGAAGGACGGCCGGCAGGCCGCGGGCGGGTACAGCTTTCCGGCTGCGATGGGCGACGAGCTGTGGATCCACCACATCACCCCCAAGACCGGCAAGGCTCCGCTCAACGATCCGCGGCTGGCGCACCTGCTGAACGTGCCGGTCGGGGAGGTCGTCACGCGACGGCTCCGGGTCACCGGACCGGAGGGCGAACCGGCCTTCCAGATCTCGACGACGTGGATCCACCCCCGCATCTCGGAGGAGGTGCCGGAGATCGTGCGCATCGGCTGCAGCGCGAAGGACGAGAAGGCCGTCGACGTCACGCAGGTCGTCATCCCGGGTGACCGCATGGAAGAGGTGGCCCGGCTGCGACGCGACGACTCGGCGAAGTGGCCGCACCAGGCCACCGGCCCCGACGGCCCGCCTGTGGCTCCGGGTCCGTAGCCGCGCTCAGCGGCCGACCTCTCACGGCCGCGTTGCTGTGATCCAACGCCCTTGCCTGTTCCCCCGAGGCAGGTTGCGGGCAAGCGCTGACCACAGCTGGTGGATCTTGGCCTGCGGTTCTTGAATGCGGGTGGGGGCACCGGCCGGGTCGTCCGCCGCGCGAGTTGGCCGGGGCGGCGGCCGCCTGCCCGTCTTCGGTGCGGCCGCCCTGCCGACGCCGCGACGTGGTCGGGATCGCCCTGGTCGCCGGGCTGCTGCGGGCCCACCATGATCCACCAGACGTGCGCTAGCGGGCGGGGGCGGCGGAACTGTCAGCGGCGGTTCGGTGCTCGGCGGAGGCGCCGTGTCGGCGGCGGTCGGCGGAGGACGCCGGGCGGGGCGCGCGCGGGGCGGGAGCGCTGGGGGGCGGGGCGGTGCTGGCGCGGAGGATGACCCGGCCGGCGATGCGTTCGATGCGGCTGCGGCTGGCGCGGGGCTCCTTGAGGGCCAGGCGCATGGCGCGTTCGCCCATCTCGTCCAGCGGGAGGGACACCGTGGTGAGGGGCGGGGTCAGGTCTGCGACGATCGGGATGTCGTCGAAGCCCGCCAGGGACACCTCGCCGGGCACGTCGACGCCGTGGTCGCGCAAGGCGGTCAGCGCGCCGATCGCCATCACGTCGGTGACCGCGAACACGCAGGTGGGACGGGGGTCGAGGCGGAGCAGTTCGGTGGCGGCCGCGTAGCCGCCGTCGCGGGTGAAGCCGCCCTCCACCACGCGGGGGCGCAGCCCGGCGTCGGCCAGCGCGCCGGTGAAGCCGGCCAGCCGGTCGGCGACCGTGGTCAACGAGCGCGGGCCGGTCAGCACCGCGAAGTCGCGGTGGCCGAGGTCGAGCAGGGCGCGCGCCAGGGCGGCGGCGCCCTCGCGGTTCTGCGGCTGGACGGTGTCGACGCGCAGGCTGCGGTGGCGGCTGACGACCGCGACGCGGCCGCCGGCGCGCACGTAGGGGTCCAGTTCGGCGGCCATGGCGCGTTCCCAGGCGCGGTCCTCGAAGCCGGAGCCGATGAGCAGGATGGCGCGGGCGCGCTGGGCGCGCAGCATCGCGATGTACTCGATCTCGCGGTCGGGGTCGCGGAAGGTGCTGGCCAGCATGACCAGCAGGCCGTGTTCGGCGGCGGTGCGCATCACCCCCCGGGAGATCGCGGCGAAGTAGGGGTCGCTGACGTCGTGGCAGATCACGCCGATGGCCTTGCTGGACGCGCTGGCCAGGGCCTGGGCGTGCGCGTTCGGCGCGTACGCCAGCTCGGCGGCCGCGGCCAGCACCCGCTCGCGCAGGTCGGCGCGCACCTGCGCGGTGCCGTTGAGCACCCGGGACGCCGTCGCCAGCGACACCCCTGCCCGCCGCGCCACATCGCGCAGGGTCACGTGCGAACGCCCAGGTCCCGTCTGCACTCCCATCGCCGCCTCTCGGTCGCCCCGATCGCGCGGTCACTTTCCGATCCGCCTCTTGACCGCACGCTGCGTCGTTCTTACGGTACATCAGAAAGCGCTTTCTGAAATCGCTTTCCAAGCCGACCACGGAGGTGGCCCCGATGGTGAGCCAGGGCACGACGTCGACGTCCACGGCGGCGTCCGCGACGCCCGCGGCCGAGAACTCGCCGCACGCGGCGGTGGTCGAACGCGGCCGCCCGCCCCTGGGCGAACGGGCCCGAGAGGCCCTGGAACGGTCCTGGCGGCCGGTGGCGATGCTGCTGGCCTGCCTGGCCGCCTGGTGGGCGGTCACCGCGGCCGAACTCGTGGAGTCCTACCTGGTGCCCTCGCCGGGGGCCACGCTCGACCTGATGGTCGACAAATGGGGCTACATCTGGCACCACAGCTGGGTGACCACGTACGAGACGGTGGCCGGGTTCATCCTGGCCGCGCTGATCGGCGTGGCCGCGGCCGTGGTGATGGTGTACTCCTCCTCGGTGGAGCGCACGCTCTACCCGATCCTGCTGTTCGCGCAGGTCATCCCGAAGATCGCGGTCGCCCCGCTGTTCGTGGTGTGGCTGGGCTTCGGGGTGACGCCCAAGATTTTCGTCGCGGTGCTGATCGCGTTCTTCCCGGTGGTCATCGCCATGGTGACCGGCCTGAAGTCGGTGGATCCGGAGATGCTGCAGCTGTCGGCCACCATGGGCGCCGGGCCCTGGAAGACGTTCGCCAAGATCCGCTTCCCGGCCTCGCTGCCGCACCTGTTCTCCGGGCTGAAGGTGGCGGTGACCCTGGCCGTCACCGGCGCCGTGGTGGGCGAGTTCGTCGGCGCCAACGAGGGCCTGGGCTATGTGATCCAGCAGGCCAACGGCAACCTGGACACCCCGATGCTGTTCGCCGCGCTGCTGGTGATGTCGGCGCTCGGCGTCGTGCTGTTCGTGCTGATCGAGCTGGCCGAACGGCTGCTGCTGCCCTGGCACGCCAGCCGCCGGACGGACGCCGCGACCACCACCTTCTGAGCGGACGCCGCGTCCGCATCCCACCCCCCCATGCCGCCGCACCCCGCTTCGACCCCCAGCGGCGTGACCCACCCCATCCTCGGAGGCCGGACAATGAGACGACTTGCCACCCTGGCGGCCACCGCCCTGATCCCCGCGCTGGCGCTGTCCGCGTGCGGCGGCGGTGACAGCGAGGAGACCACCAGCGCCTCGGGCAAGAAGCTGAAGAAGGTCACCCTGACCCTCAACTGGTACCCCTACGGGGAGCACGCGCCGTTCTACTACGGCAAGAAGAAGGGCATCTACGAAAAGCACGGCATCGACCTGACGAT
This sequence comes from Actinomadura keratinilytica, assembly GCF_039539665.1. NCBI lineage: Bacteria > Bacillati > Actinomycetota > Actinomycetes > Streptosporangiales > Thermomonosporaceae > Actinomadura > Actinomadura keratinilytica. The sequence goes on along the minus strand of NZ_BAABDO010000013.1, from coordinate 90,271 downwards.
CAACGCGGGCCAGGGCTCGCAGAAGACCGTCCAGGCGACCGGCGCGGGGCAGACCGACTTCGGCTGGGCCGACACCCCGGCGCTGCTGGCGGCCGTCGACAAGGGCATGCCGGTCAAGAGCATCGGCGTGTTCCTGCAGACCACCCCGGCGTCGGTGCAGTCGTTCACCGCCACCGGCATCACCAAGCCCGCCGACCTGAAGGGCAAGCGCATCGCGGGCACCGCGGGCGACGCGCTGTCGCGCACCTTCCCGGTCTTTTTGAAGAAGAACGGGCTGAGCGAGAGCGACGTGCGCATCCAGAACACCGACCCGGCGGGCAAGATGTCGGCGGTGATCTCCGGGCAGGCCGACGGGCTGCTCGGCTACGCCAGCGACCAGGGCCCGACCATGCAGAACAAGGCGGGCAAGCCGGTGTCGTACCTGCGCTTCTCGGAGTACGGGCTGAACTTCTACTCCAACGGGCTGCTGGTCGGCGAGCGCAAGCTGAACAGCGACCGCGACCTGGTGAAGAAGATGGTCGCCGCGACCAGCGAGGCGTGGACGGCGGCGCAGTCCGACCAGGCGGGCGCGGTGGCGTCCATGCAGGGCGCCTCCGAGCAGCTGCCGCCGGAGTCGGTGCTGACCGAGCAGTTCAAGACGACGCTGACGCTGCTGCACACGCCCAACACCCAGGGCAAGGCGCCCGGCGTCAACACCGAGGCGGACTGGAAGCAGACGATCGACGTCTTCCACCAGGCCGGTGTGATCGAAAAGGCCCAGCCGCCGTCGGAGTACTGGCTGGCCGACACCGCGCCGCAGGGGTGACACGCAGGTGAGCGGGCCGGCGGGGCGCTCCGGCGGCCGCACCGACGAGCGACGGGACGAGCAGCGATGAGGATCATGAGCAAGGCGGAGACAGCGGCCGAGGCACCGGACCGGGCGACCGAGAACGCCGTGGAGCTCGACGGCGTGGCGGTGCGCTTCCGCACCCGAAAGCGCGACGTGACGGCGCTGGCCGAGGTCTCGCTGACCGTGCCGATGGGCCAGTTCGTGGCGATCGTCGGGCCGTCGGGCTGCGGCAAGTCGACGCTGCTGAAGCTGGTGTCGGGGCTGCTGAAGCCGTCGTCGGGCACGGCGCGGCTGCGCGGCGAGACGGTGACCGGTCCCCGGCACGACATCGGCTACGTCTTCCAGCGGGCGGCGCTGCTGGAGTGGCGCACGGCCAAGCGCAACATCCTGCTGCAGGCGGAGATGCGCGGCATGCCCGCCGAGCAGGCCCGGCGGCGCACCGCCGAGCTGATGGCGATGACCGGGCTGACCGGCTTCGAGGACGCCTATCCGCACGAGCTGTCGGGCGGCATGCAGCAGCGCGTGGCGCTGTGCCGGGCGCTGCTGCACGAGCCGCCGGTGCTGCTGATGGACGAGCCGTTCGGCGCCCTGGACGCCCTCACCCGCGAGCAGCTCAACATCGAGCTCAACCGGATCTGGCGGGAGACGGGCACCACGGTGCTGCTGGTCACGCACTCCGTCGCCGAGGCGGCATACCTGGCCAACCGGGTGGTGGTGATGACGTCCCGGCCGGGCCGGATCGCGGAGATCATCGACGTGGACCTGCCGGCGGAGCGCGAGTACTCCACCACGGTGGCCACCCCGGAGTTCGCGCGGGTCACCGCCCGCATCCGCGAGCTGCTGGGCGCCGGCGCCGCCGCCGACTGACCGGTCCCGGGCGGCGCGCGGGCCGCCCGCCACGGCTTCCGGGGTCGAGCCACCGGGCCGTGGGCAGGTCGCCGCGCCGGAACCGGGCCGCCGGGCCAGGTGCAGGCCGCCTGGCCCGGGCCCGGGGGCGCGGGAGCGAAGAGGACAGCCGCCAGGCGATCGAGCCGCCCGGCGAGGACCGAGGTCGCGGACGCGGCGAAACGGCGCCGCGGAAGCGACGGACACAGGAGGAACGGATGGCACGCAGGCCCCTCGGGATCGTCATGAACGGCGTGACCGGCCGGATGGGGTACCGGCAGCATCTGCTGCGCTCGATCCTGGCGATCCGCGACCAGGGCGGGCTGCGGCTGGCCGACGGGACCGTGCTGTGGCCGGAGCCGGTGCTGGTCGGGCGCAGCGCCGACAAGCTGCGCGCCCTGGCCGACCGGCACGGGCTCACCGAGTGGACGACCGACCTGAACGCGGCGCTGGAACGATCCGATGTCGAGATCTACTTCGACGCGCAGGTGACCAGCGCGCGGGCCGCGGCGATCCGCGCCGCGGTCGCCGCGGGCAAGCACGTCTACACCGAGAAGCCGCTGGCCGAGGACACCGGTGAGGCGGTGGCGCTGGCGCGGCTGGCCGACGAGGCCGGTGTCAAGCACGGCGTCGTGCAGGACAAGCTGTTCCTGCCGGGGCTGCGCAAGCTGAAGCGGCTGGTGGACGGCGGTTTCTTCGGCCGGATCCTGTCGGTGCGCGGCGAGTTCGGCTACTGGGTGTTCGAGGGCGACTGGCAGGAGGCCCAGCGGCCCAGCTGGAACTACCGGGCCGAGGACGGCGGCGGCATCATCCTCGACATGTTCGCCCACTGGCGGTACGTGCTGGAGGACATCTTCGCGCCGGTGCGGTCGGTGCAGTGCCTGGGCGCCACGCACATCCCCGAGCGGGTGGACGAGAACGGCAAGACCTACACCTGCACCGCCGACGACGCCGCGTACGGCATCTTCGAACTGGACGGCGGGATCGTCGCGCAGATCAACTCCTCCTGGACCACCCGGGTGTTCCGCGACGAGCTGGTGGAGTTCCAGGTGGACGGCACCGAGGGCAGCGCCGTCGCGGGGCTGCGCCGCTGCCGCGTCCAGCACCGCGCCATGACGCCCAAGCCGGTGTGGAACCCCGACCTTCCCGTCACCGAGAAGTTCCGCGACCAGTGGCAGGAGGTCCCCGACAACGCGGACTTCGACAACGGCTTCAAGGTGCAGTGGGAGATGTTCCTGCGGCATGTCGCCGAGGACGCGGAGTTCACCTGGGACTTCTACGCCGGGGCGCGCGGCGTGCAGCTCGCCGAGCTGGGCCTGCGGTCCTGGCGGGAGGGGCGCCGCATCGAGATCCCCGACCTGGGCCGCTGACCGCTCATGGCGGGCGCGTCGGACCGGTCCGGGCCCGCCGGCTCCGCCGGCGTCCCCGAGCGGACGTGGCGGAACGCGGCGGGCGCGTGGCTGGGCATCGGCACGGCGCCGGGCGCGCTGGTGCTCGGTGCGCAGATCGGCGGGCGGCACGACGGCGTCCTGCCGGTGCTGGTGCTGGCGGCGGGCGGCGCGGTCATGGCGCTGCTGCTGGCGGCGGGCGGGCGGCTGGGGCTGCGGCCGCCGCGCGGCGACGGCGTGGCGGTGGCCGCGCTGATGCCGCGGTATCTGCCCGGCCCGGCCGAGCGGACGCTGACCGGGCTGCTCGCGGTGGCGATGGTCGGCTGGTTCGGGTTCAACGTTGGCCTGGGCGGGGCGGCGCTGGGCGAGCTGACCGGGCTGGCCGCCCCGGTCGGGGTGGCGCTGCTGGCGGTGCCGCTGGTGGCGGTGCTGCTGGGCGGCAGCGGCCGCTGGAACGCGGTGGCGGTGGGGACCACGCTCACCGCGATCGCGCTGGTGGCGATCGTGGCGGTGCGGCTGGCGCCGCCGGACCCGCCGGTGGTGTGGTCGCGCGCGGGACCGCCGGTCACGCTGGTGACCGACCTGGCGGGCTACGTCGGCTACGTGTCGGTGTTCGCGGTGCGCGCGCCCGACTTCACGGTGGGGCTGCGCGACCGCCGCGACCTGGCCTGGTGCGTGGGCCTGCTGGTGGTCCCGGCGCTGGCGGCCTCGGTGGTCGGGGCCGGGCTGGCGGCCTCCAGCGGCTCGACCGACGTGGTCGCGGTGCTGGCCGGGCCGCACGGGCTGCCGGTGGCGAACCTGTTCGTGGCCGCGTCGGTGATCGCACCGACGCTGGCGACGGTGCATTCGGGGGTGTTCGCCGTCCGGCGGTTCGCCCCGCCGCTGCCGCACGCGGCGGCGGTGCTGGCGATCGCGGTGCCGGGCTCGGTGCTGGCCGCGCTGCGCGTGGACCAGATGCTGCTGTCCTGGCTGACCCTGCTGGCGGCGGCGCTGCCGGCGCTCATCCCGCCGCTGGCGGCCGAGGCGGCGCGGCGGCGCCGGGGGCGTCCGGCGCGGCCCGTGTCCACCTGGCTGTGGGCGCCTGCGGCGGGCGCCGCGCTGGTGCTCACACTGGCCGGGTTCGCGGCGGCGGCCCCGGCCGGACTCCTGGTTTCGGCTGTGCTGACCTTGGGGCACCACTGCGTCCGAAACCGGCCACACCAGCAACCATAAGTTCATTCTTGACGGACCGGATCGACACTCGTACGTTCTAGGAAAGCGCTTACAGAAAGCGCTTTCACCCCACCCCCCACCCCCTGGAGGGCCGGAATGACAGAAATCCGCTGGTCTCCTCCGAAACTGGTCGCACTCGTCACAGCCCTGTTCACGGCGCTGGTCGCCGCGCTGCTGGCGGCCCCGCCGCAGGCGAAGGCGGACGACCCGATCGTCGACCCCATTCCCGAGGACCCCGCACCGTCCGGAATCGGGCTGGTCCTCAAAGAGGTCGCCCAGCTCCCCGAGTCCACCCCCACCCCGGCCGACATGGTCACCGACCCGCGGCTGGTGCGGCGCAACCGCATCAACTACGTGGGCGAGGTGCCCGACAACTCCGGCCGCCTGTACGTGCCGGACCTGAACGGCAACCTGTACTTCCTGGACAAGAAGACCTACCGGCACCACGTCTACCTGGACGTCAAGGCCCGGTTCCCCGACTTCTTCTCCGCCCAGGGCCTCGGCCAGGGCTTCGGCTTCGTCGCCTTCCACCCCGACTTCAAGCGCAACGGCAAGTTCTACACCGTGCACGTGGAGTCCGGTAACGCGCTGACCACCAAGAAGCCCGACCTGACGCCGCAGCCGAACACCGCCTACCACGGCATCGTCAGCGAGTGGACGGCCGACGACCCGTCCGCGCAGACCTTCAGCGGCACCCACCGCGAGCTGCTGCGCATCGGGTTCTCCGGACGGATCCACGGCATCCAGCAGATCGACTTCAACCCCAACGCCCGGCCCGGCAGCGCCGACTACGGCAAGCTCTACCTGGCGGTCGGCGACGGCGGCAACGGCAACGTCGGCGACAACGGCGGCGACCCGCAGAACCTCGCCGTCCCGCAGGGCAAGATCCTGCGCATCGACCCGGCCGGCGACAACAGCGACAACGGCAAGTACGGCATCCCCGCCGACAACCCCTACGCCGGCCGCGACGGCGTGGTCAAGGAGATCTACGCCGTCGGCATGCGCGACCCGCACCGGTTCAGCTGGGACACCGGCGGGCAGAAGCGCATGTTCCTCGGCCACATCGGCGAGCACGCCATCGAGGCCGTCTACGACGTGCGCCCCGGCGACAACTTCGGCTGGAGCGAGCGCGAGGGCGCGTTCCGGTTCGACAAGAACGACCGCTGCTACCTGCACCCGCTGCCCGAGGACGACGCCGAGTACGGCTACACCTACCCGGTGGCGGCCTACGACCACGACCGTCCGCCGAACCTGTCCTGCACCGCCGACAGCGGCAACGCCATCTCCACCGGCTTCGTCTACCGCGGCGGGAAGCTGCCGGCCCTGCGCGGCAAGCTGCTGATCACCGACATCGTCAACGGCCGGCTGCTGTACGCCGAGGAGAAGGAGATGCAGCGCGACCCGACCGGGCAGAAGCGCGCGCAGCTCTACTCGATGGCCGCCTACGACACCGAGGGCAACCCCGTCACGCTGCAGCAGCTGGCCGGCGACACCCGGGTGGACGCCCGGTTCGGCAAGGACGCGCAGGGCGAGCCGTACCTGCTGGCCAAGGCCAACGGCAAGATCTGGAAGGTCGTCGGCACCAAGACCTTCGCCGACTGCCGCACCACGCCGGTCCGCGTGCAGGCCACCTCGGGCAAGGACTGGGCGCCGGTCACCCCGTCCAAGTGGCGGTTCAACGGCCGCGAGGCCGTGCTGGCCGAGGCGGGCACCGAGCGTCCCGGCCCGCGCCGCCCGTACGAGTACGCCGTGCTGACCAAGGGCCCGCAGCTCGGCTCCAGCGAGATCACCGCCAAGGTCCGGCTGGACACGCCGGTGTCGGTCAGCAACCGCGACGTCGTCCTGGTCTTCGGCTACCAGTCCGACACCCGCTTCTACTACGCGCACCTGTCCAGCGACAACACCATCTACCCGCACAACGGGATCTTCGTGGTGAACGACGCCGACCGGACGCGCATCGACCAGCAGTGGAACGGCGACCGGCTCGTCCCGCACGGCGCGCCGCCCGCCGTCACCGACGAGGCGTGGCACGACGTGCGCGTCAAGCACTGCGCGGACACCGGCGAGATCGCCGTCTACCTGGACGGCTCCAAGCGCCCGCTGATGACGGCCGTGGACACCACGTTCCGCTCCGGCCGGGTGGGCTTCGGCTCGTTCGACAACGTCGGCAGCGTCCGCGACCTGACCGTCACCGGGACCCGCGCCGGCTGATCACCAGGTGACCGGCACGGCCGCCTTGCGACGCTCCGACGGCCGTGCGGCCGGCCCCGGGCGGGCGCCAGACCTCCCTCGCCCGCCCGGGGCCGCCCCTTCGTCCCACGGACACTCCCCCGCCCCAAGGAGAAGACGATGATCGTTCGCCGTATCGCGGTGGCGGCGCTGCTCGGCGGCGCGCTCGCCGCGGTCCCGGCGCAGGCCCAGGCCGACGCGGCGTCGGGCAAGGGCCGCCCGGACGTGTTCCCCAGCCTCCGGCACGGCCTGGTGGCGCACTACGACTTCGAGCACCCCGTCAAGGGCGACCCGGCGCGCGAACGCGACCTCGGCCCGTCCGGCACCGACATCGACCTGGTCAACGGCGGCGCCGCCATGCGGGTGCCGGACGGCGCGCACCGCGGCAGCAAGGGCTCGATCCAGCTCGGGCAGGTCAACCCGACCGCCGCGGGCAACGACGACTGGAAGGCCGGGATCTACTCCGAGACCGGCGTGCCGACGCTGCGCGCGTTCAACGCCACGCGCGGCGCCACCGTGCTGGGCTGGTTCAAGATGACCGGCGCCAACCCGAGCCCGAACTCCAACACCGCCGACCCCGACGACAGGTACAACGCGACCGGACTGGCGGGCGTGCTGAGCGGCGACTCCAACGGCCACGACGTGCGCGCCCTCCTGGAGATCATCGACGTGCAGGGACAGCAGCGCGTCGTCGCCCTCGGCCGCCGCATCGACGGCGGCAACTCCCAGACCTTCGCCGCCGACGAGGACTGGCAGAAGATCCTGCCGCTGAACACCTGGGTGTTCCTGGCCGCGACGTTCGACTTCGACAAGGGCACCATGGCCCTGTACAAGAACGGCAAGCCGCTGTCCGGCTTCTACACCCGCACCGACGACCCGTGGGCCATCGGCGGCACCCCCGGCCCGCACACGACCAGCGCGACCGACCCGCGCGGCATCAAGATCGGCGGCAGTTTCCCGCAGAACACGCGGGAGCAGAACCCCTGCAACTGCCGCATCGACAGCGTCATGCTGTTCGACCGCCCGCTGACCGCCTGGGAGATCGAACGGCAGTACCACCTCGTCGCCCGCAGGTAGGCGGGCCATGACGCCCGGCCCGGTCGGCGGGAACCGCCCCGCCGATCGGGCCGGCTCCATGTCCGGGCGGCGGTCAGCTCCCGCCGGGCTGTCCGGCGCGGCGGGCGACCTCCTGCGCCAGGCGGTCCAGCGACTGCCGCAGCTCGCGTTCGGCGTGGTCGTACGCCTGCGTCTCCCCCGTCGCCTCCGGCTGGTCGCCGAGGAACGACAGGTGCACCACGACCTCGCTGGTGCCCCCGGGGTTGTCCATGACCTGGAGCCAGCCCGCGTAGTCGCGCGTGCCCCGGCTCTCCCATTCCAGCCGGAACCGCTCGGGCGAGGTGCGCACGACGCCCTCGCGGTCGACGCCGTGGGCGTGGTCCTTTGCCTCGGCGAAACCGGGGGCGGTCTCGTGCACGTCGATCTCGCCGGGCAGCCACCGGTGCATGTTCGCCGTGTCCGCGGCGACGTCGAACACCACGCGGCCGTCGGCCGGCATCGTGCGGCTGGCCTCGTACTCCATGGCCCTCACTCCCGGATCTGGACGACGGGGTAACGGCTACCCGGAAATATCCGCCCTAACCTGCCCAAACTCCGGCCTGATCACGTCCACGCGGTCGAACCCCTCCTCCACGGCCGGGGGAACGGCGACGACGTCGGGCCGCACCCGGCCTATTCACCGCCCGCCGCGTCCGCGAGGATCTCGGCGACCTTGCGGGCGGTCTCGGTCGGCAGCGGCACCGGATGGCCCCGCCACCGCCGCACCGCCGCCATCGCCGCCGCCCCGGCCCCGCCGCCGTACGCGGCGGCCGCCACGGCCGCGGCGAGTTCGGGCCGCAGCCTCTTCTCCAGCAGCAGCACGCTCAGCCGGTACGAGGCCGCGGTCGCCAGCGCGCCGAGCGTCCCGGCCACCATGCCCATCTGCACGGCCGGCAGCCGGCGCTGCGCCTTGTCCCACATCTCCCGCTGCGCCGCCTCGGCCACGTCCCGCGTGATCGCCACGCTCTGGTCGAGCGCCTCTCGCGGGGCCTGTTTAACCATGCCCGTCCCCTACCCACCCCCACCTTCCTAAGCATGTGAGCCCCTACCACAGCACCACACCTGGACGATCCGCGACAGCGTTCCCCATCGCCGAGGGGCAGCCCCAGCGGCCACCGCAGCCGCGCCCGGCAAGGCCGGTGGCGTTACCAGCCCCCGGCACACTGCTTCCGGGGCGACGGTGCATTCACGGCTGGTCGCGTACCCGTCGGCCCCGTCGTGGGCGAACAGCGCAACCGGACAGCAGGCATCGCCGCGCTCGAATTCGATCACGATGCCGCGACGAGCCCCAACCATCAAGTGCGGCAGAAACGGTTCCGTTCTGCGCCATCAGGCGGCGATGTACGGCCCGTCGGAACTGACAGCCGAGCGGGGCCAATGCGGCCGAGGCGCCGCTCCACGACAGCGGTCCAAGAACGGTCGAGTCGCCACGAGGGCGCGCGCTACCTGGCATCCTGGGCCGAGCCCTCGCTCCGCCACCACCTCGGACGACCACGTTCGCACATACTTTCGATAAAACAGGGACCTACCCCGCCGCTGTGACGGTGCCCCGGGTTAGCATCTGGGACATGGACCCCCAGCTGCGAGAACGGAGCGCTCTCGTCGCCCTGCTGCGTCTGCCAGGGGCACAGTGGCAAGAGACGGCCCAGGAGGTCCTGGAGGCCGACAGCGCCGTCGATGTGCTGGCGCGACGGCTCCGCCCACAGGAGGTCCTGTTCACCGAAGGAGACCCTGTCGAAGAGGCGATCGAGGAGGCCGCCCGCGACGTGACGGCCTGGCAGGCCGAGGGGCTGGGCGTGCACGCCTTCTTCGACCCGCGTTATCCGGCGCAGCTGCGCGAGATCCACCAGATGCCGCCGATCCTGTTCACCAGGGGCGCACTCGCCGAGGACCGCCGGGCCATCGCGGTGGTCGGCACCCGGCAGGCCAGCCCGGAGGGCCTGCGGATCGCCGACACCGTGGCCTGCGAACTGGCCGCCGATGGAGTCACCGTGGTCAGCGGCCTGGCCAGAGGCATCGACACGGCCGCGCACCGCGCTGCGCTGAGGGCGGGCGGTCGCACCGTCGCCGTGATCGGAACCGGGATCCGGCGGCACTATCCGGCGGAGAACCGCGAGCTTCAGGAGCAGATCACCCGTCAGGGCCTGGTGATCAGCCAGTTCTGGCCGGACGCACCGCCGCACAAGCGCAGTTTTCTCATGCGCAACGCCGTCATGAGCGGTTATGCTGCGGCCACTCTGGTCGTCGAAGCGCCGTGGCGCAGTGGCGCGCGCAGCCAGGCGGGGCTCGCCCTCGCCCACGGCCGACCGGTGATCATCACCGACAGGCTGCTGGAGCATGACTGGGCGCGCGATTTCGCTCGGCGCCCCGGTGTTCACGTGGTGCACAGCGCGGCGGAGATGCTCGACGTCGCCAACACACTGATCCGCCGGGCCGAGATATCGCCGGACTCGCTTTCGGAGGCGCCCCCCTTTGCCTGGACGTGACCCTGTCGCGCCGCTGCGCGCCTGGCTCGCCGAACACGCCCAGTACCTTCGCAATCCGCTCCCGGCCGGGGCCGGAATCTGCATGACGTGCAGGGGTCCTGCCGGCTCCTCGTTCCTCCGCTGCATACCGTGCGACAAGCACTTCCGGGCGGCCCCGGACAGCATGGCCGACGTCGTGGCGCCGATCTCCTACGCCCACGCGCATGAGCAGCACATGCACGACCTTCGCACGTACAAGTGGCGCACCCCGCCGGAGATCAGCCGCAGCCGGTTACTCAGTCTGCTCGTCGTGTTCCTCGCCGACCACGGCCGCTGCCTGGTGGAAGCGGCGGGAGGCACGGCTCCGTCCGCCGCGGCGGTCGTGCCGAGCACCAAGGGGCGGCCCGGCCTGCATCCGCTCCGGACGCTGATAGGCGACCGGCTCGGCCTCCCCTGGCTGCCGCTCGCCCCCGGGGCGAGGCCGGACGGCCAGAGCCGCACGTTCCAGCGGGACAGATTCGGCCTGAACGACCGGGCGCGCGAGTGGGTGGAGGGCCGGACCGTCCTCCTGATCGACGACACGTGGACGACCGGATCGCGGATCCAGTCGGCGTCCCACACGCTCAAGGCCGCGGGTGCGGCGAAGGTGGTGGCGGTCGTGCTCGGACGGCGTGTCAATCCAGTCTGGGATGAGTGGCGGCCGATCCTCCAGAAGGTCCGAGACGAGCCGTTCCGGATGGACGACTGCCCTTTTCACATCCGCTGACGGGAGAGCGTCGCGGGCACGGTCCTCGACCGCGGACTTCGGAGTCGGCGAGGTCGTCCACGAGCCGCGGCGCGCGGCCGGTCGAGAAGTCCGCATCGACGGCACTGGAGGAGGCGCACCGGTCACGGTCACTCCAGGGTAAGGAGTCGCCATGCCGGGGGCGGGGTGGTGTCAGGGGGCGGGGGTCAGGCGGGTCAGGGCTTTGGCCAGGCGGTCGGCGGGGGTGCGGGGGGACGGGTCGGTGTGGCCGCTCAAAATGTGGACGGCCAGGCGCATGAGGGAGGGGTGCGTCAGGCCCTGGCGGGTGGCCAGGCGCATGATCTGCGGGTTCTCGATCGCCTGGGTGAACCAGCGGCCCAGGGTGAAGGGGGCGCCGAGGGACGTTCGCAACGCCCGCGGGTAGGTGTGCAGGACGCGTTCGCGCTGGGACGCCGTCGGGCGGGCCAGGGCCTGGACGATCACGTCGGCGGCGATGCGGGCGGATTCGAGGGCGTAGCCGATGCCCTCGCCGTTCATCGGGTTGGCCATGCCGCCCGAGTCGCCGACCAGCAGCAGGCCCGGACGGTAGTGCGGCAGCCGCGAGAAGCCCATGGGGATCGCGGCGCCGCGGACGGGGCCGGCGGCGTTGTGCGGGGCCAGGCCCCAGGCGGGCGGGAGCGCGGCCAGCCAGGAGTCCATCAGGCGGCGCGGGTCGCGCCGGGTGCGGCGCAGCAGGGCGACGCCGACGTTGCAGGTGCCGTCGCCCATGCCGAACACCCAGCCGTACCCGGCGGGGGCGACGTCGAGATGGCATTCGAGCATGTCGTCGTCGTGGCGCGGGCTGCGGAAGTAGCGGCGCACCGCCACGCCGACGGGGCGGTCGGCGCGGGGGCGCAGGCCGAGCGCGACGGCCAGGCGGGAGGAGGCCCCGTCGGCGGCGACGACCAGACGCGCCTCGTGCGCGCCGGCGTCGGTGCTGACGCCGACGACGCGGCCGGTGCGGTCGTCCAGCAGCGGGCCGGTCACCCGGGTGCGTTCGCGCAGCACGGCGCCGCAGGCCACGGCGCGGCGGGCCAGCAGCTCGTCGAGGTCGCGGCGGGTGCGCAGCAGGCCGAAGGCGGGGAACGCGGTGCCGTCGGGCCAGGGCAGGTCGAGCGCGCGTCCCCCGGCGACCAGGCGGACGCCGCGGTTGCGCGCCCAGCCGGGGCGGTCCAGGTCGACGCCGAGGGCGATCAACTCGCGGACCGCGCGAGGCGTCAGGCCGTCGCCGCAGACCTTCTCGCGCGGGAACGCGGCCTTCTCCAGCACCAGCACGTCCAGGCCCGCGCGGGCGAGGTGGCAGGCCGCCGCCGAGCCCGCGGGTCCCGCACCGACCACGATCACATCGGTCACGGCCCGATCGTTCCCGGCAGGCGACCGGTGCGTGACGGTCTGACCACATGCGGTCACGATGCCGCGGGATCGCCCGCCAGCAGCGCCTCCAGGTTGGCCACCAGCATCGTCTCGGCGCACCCGGGGACGGTGCCGGACGCCGACAGGTGCCGCCGGGCGACCGCGAGCGGCAGGTCCGCGACGATCTGGTACAGGCGCTCCAGGCCCTCGGGGGTGTCCAGGCCCATCCGGCCGCCGAGGGCCCGCACCTCGGCCAGGACGCGGCGGTTGGCGGCGCGCAGCCGCTCGCGGGTCTCCGGCGGCCAGTTCGGCTCGTCGAAGTCGGCGGGGCTGTAGAGCAGGATGCGCGCGTCGCGCGGGTGCTCGCGGCTCCACACCAGCGTGTGCCGGGACGCGGCGATGACCGCCCGGCCCGGCGGGTCGAGCCGCAGCGCGTCGTACAGCCCCTCCTGGTAGCGCTCGACGGTGCGCACCCACAGGGCCGCCAGCAGCGCGGGCAGCCCCGGGAAGCGGTGGTACACCGAGCCGCTGGGGGCGCCGGCGGTACGGGCGACCGCCGCGACCGTGACGCTGCGCGGCCCGGACGCCGCCACCAGGTCGGCGGCGGCGTCGAGCAGCCGGTCGGCGTCGTGGCGCGGCGGTCGTCCCATGCCGACGAGCGTATAACCGGCCGGTCAGCCCGGCGGGCCGCCCAGTTCGGGGACGCGGTGGCGGTAGCGCTCCAGCAGGTGCCGGTTGCGCTCGTCCCCGCCGGGGACGTTGGCGCTGGTCCAGCACGGCAGGTCCAGGCCGCGCGCGGCGGCCAGGTCGTGCAGTTCGGCCAGCAGCCGGGTCCACGCGTAGGCGGCCAGGACGGTGGAGACGGCGGCGGTGCGGGCCGCGCCCGGCGGGTGCACGACGTCGCCGGGCGGCACGGCGGTGTCCACGACGACCGCGGCATGGTCGGTGAGCCGGCTGCCCGCCCGCGCCGCGGCGTGCCGGGACGCCTCGGGCGACGTCACGGCGATGACGGGCACGCCGCGCGCGGCGCACTCGCGGGCGATCTCCACGGGGTAGGGGTTGCGCCCGCTGGTGGAGAACACCACCGCCACGTCCGGGGGCGACGGGTCGGCCGCCCGCACCACCGACCGGCCCAGGCCGGGGCGGCGTTCGGCGTCGGTGCTGGCCATGGCGTCGTGCAGGGGCAGGACGGAGGGGTCCCACAGCGGCCGCACGCACGCCAGGCCGCCGGCGCGGTAGAACGTCTCGCACACCAGGGCCAGGGAGTGCCCGGCCCCGCCGACGTGCACCAGGCCGTCGGCGGCGACGGCCTCCAGCACCAGCGCGGCGGCGTCGCCGATCGGCTTGGCCGATCGCTCGTCGAGCTCGTCGAGCAGGGCGCGGACCAGGGCGGGATGCCCTTCAGGCATCGGGCGCAGCCTCCTTCGGGGGGGGTGTGATCGGTCGGGGTCAGAGCCAGCCTTGCGCGGTGAACGCCTCGCGCAGCCGCTTCTCCAGGCCGTCCCGGTCGAGGAAGTCGGTGACCGTGATGACGACGGGCGCCAGGTCGCCGATCTCGGCGGTGTGCATGCCCTGCCCGATGACGACGTCGGGGCGCATCCCCCGGGCGGTGGAGATGTCGGTGTTCTCCACCCGGGCGTCCACGTCGAGCGAACGCAGCGCGTCCTCGGCGGTCATCTTGAGCATCAGGCTCGACCCCATGCCGACGCCGCAGACGGCGAGCACTTCGAGCCTGCGGTCCAGTGCCATGTTCTCTCCTTCGTGTCGGTGCCGGCGGTTCACGCGCCGGAGACGGCCTCGGCGCCCTTGCCCGTACCGGTGTCCCCGCCGGCGTCCGTGCCGTCGGCGTCCCGCACCGCCGCGCGGCGGCTCTCCCGGCGGCCGAGGACGAGCAGGGTCGCCACGGTCGCGGCCAGCGCCACGACCGGGACGGCCCAGACGGCGGCGCCGCCCAGCAGCGGGTCGGCGGCCTTGAGCAGCCAGGCGATCGCGTACCAGTCGGGGTCGGCGAGGGTGGCCAGCTCGGGCGCGGTGCGCTCGAACAGGTCCCAGGTGACGGCCTGCCCGACGGCCAGCGTCAGACCGCTGATCACGCCGCCGATGACCGCGCCGCGCCAGCCCGCCACCGCGTTGCCGAACAGCGCGGCCGCGCCGCCCACGAAGAACAGCATGATCATCGGCGGGGCCAGGGTGAACCAGCCGGCCGCGGCGAACGCCGCCAGGCAGGCCAGGAACACCGCCAGTGCGGACACGAACCCGATCATGACGGCGGTGGGCGCCACGGGGAAGACGGTCGGGGCGTCCAGTGCGGGCCGGGTGCCGGGGATCACCCGGTCGCTCAGGCCCTTGAACGCGGGCACGATCTCGGCCAGGAACATCCGCACGCCGAACAGCAGGATCGCGATGCCGCCCGCGAAGCGCAGGCCCACCAGCAGGCCCCACACCCACGGCGACAGCTTGTCGTCCATCTCGGCGGCCAGCTTGGCGACCACCGCGTCGTCGGCGAACGCCACCGCGGCCAGCATGATCACCGTGATGACCAGCGCGGTGCTGACGTTGATGTCCTTGAAGAACGACAGCTGGCGGGGCAGCTTGAGCTTCTCGGTGTCGTGCCGCTCGCGGTCCCCGAAGGGCCGGGCGACATAGCCGGTGACGAGCGCGGCCAGCGAGCTGGTGTGGGCGTAGCCGAACCGGTCGTCCGGCATGACGCGGCGCATCAGCGGCCGCATCCACAGCGGCTGCAGCGTCCAGTAGGCGGCCACGAACCCGGCGCCGCACAGCACGAGGGTGGGCTGGTCGGCGTCCGGGGCGACGGTGACCAGCGCCGCCACCGTGACGGTGCTGATCCAGAACATCAGGTGCCCGGTCAGGTACAGGTACCGGGCCGCCGGGAACAGCCGGACGATCACCACGTGCACCAGGAACGCCACCGTGATCACCAGGGCGACCGTGCCGCCCTGGCGGGACAGGAACTCGGCGAGCGTGTGGTCGGCCTTGGGCGGCTCGGTGCCCATGGCACTGGCCAGCACCGTCTGGAAGCTGGTCAGCCCGCCGGTGAACACCTCCACGCCGATGAACAGGATGACGACGCCGATCGTGGCGCGCAGCGCGCCCGCCAGCACGTCTTCCAGGCGCTTGCGCTGCAGGAGCAGGCCGATCAGCGTGATCAGCCCGATGAGGACGGGAACCTGGCCGAACACGTTGTCCGCCAGGAAGGTGAGGACGTCTTTGACGATGTCCATGGGGGGTGTCACCTCGCGTTGTCGGGGACGTAGAGGCGGATGTCATCCACCAGCGCCGACCCCTCGTAGTAGTTGAGGTGGGGGTCGCCGATGATGAACGAGTCGGGGTAGGCCGAGCCTTTCGGCCAGGTGTGCTCGGTGATGTGGGTGCCGGCGGGGCCGGTGTGGACGAGCCTGCGGTCGAAGCGCCCGTCGTACTCGCCGGGCGTCTGGTTGTAGTGCCAGATCGGGCGGCCGTCCTCGACGAACTCGTGGCGGACGCGCAGCGTCGTCTGGCCGGTGTGCCGGAACGGGCCGCTCATCTCCAGCGTGTAGCCGGAGTTGTCGCGTTCCACCGCGAACCGGTAGGCGGCCCGGGGCAGCAGTTCGGGGCGCAGCTCGACGCTGGTGAGGTGGCCCTGGAAGCGGCCGCCCGGCCCGTACGGGCGGTCCATGGACACGTTCCCGCACGGGGTCTTGATGTAGTACTCGTTGCTGACGTTGTTGTTGGCGGCCTCGCGGAACTTGTCGCCGCGCACGAACAGGGCGTTGACGCCGTTGAAGGTGCCGTCGAAGGTGCGGTAGATCCGCCGTGTCTTCGGGTTGCAGGTGCCGGCGTTCTTCCAGCGGTCGTCGTCGCTGTAGTAGCCGTCCATGATGACCTTGCGCCGGAAGTGGATGCCGGGGTTGCCGTGCGGCGCCGGGGTCGGGTAGTCGAGGATCGTCAGGTAGTAGAACCCGTTCTCCCTGGTGACGTCGGGGTACTCGCACCGGGTCTTGCCCTCCAGCGCGCCCCAGAACGTCCACGGGAAGCGGGTCTTGCAGGGCTCCCTGGTGTAGCCGTTGTGCCTGCCGCCGTAGTCGAACGTGCCGCCGCGCTTGCCGCCGAAGTCGATGCCGCGCAGCGTCATCTCCACCCGGTAGCGGCGCGGCAGGGGGCGGGTGGGGCGGATCAGCACCCCGGCGTCCCAGCTCGGCTCGGAGATGCGCGCGACCCGCTGGCCGTCCGGAAGCGTCGCGTTCGCCAGGCCCGGCCGGGAGTCGGGGCGGCCGTCGCGGTCCTTGTCGACGGCGGCGATCTCGGCGGTGAGCCAGCCGTCCCGGCCGAACGGGACGCGCTTGCGGAACACGTTCAGCGTCGCCAGCTGCCGCTCGAACGCGGGCCCGCTGATCTTCTTCCACGCCTCGCCGTCGTCGTCGAACGCGTCCACGTGCCACGGGCTGCGCGGACCGTGCGGATCGCGCCGCCACGGCGCGCCGTCGACGGGCAGCGGCCGGTCGAAGTCCTCCCGGGCGACGAGCCGCCAGCCGTCGCGTCCCGCACCGGACGCGGACTGCGCGGCGACCGGCCGCGCGCCGGAGGCGGCCGCCACGGCGGTCGCTCCTGCGGCCGCCATGGCGGCCTTCCAGCATCTCCTCAAGGCGTGCCCTCCCTCTCCTCGGGCGCTGCGCCTCCCGGGACGGCGCGGACGAATCAACTGGTATTGACCAATTTGGGGGTCAGTCGCCGGGCGGCCGGAGCTCCAGCTCCAGCCGGTACCGGTCGCCGCGGTAGACCGAGCGGACGAACTCCACGGGACCGCCCCGCTCGTCGCGCGTCAGCCGCTCGAACAGGAACGCCGGGGCGTGCACCGGCACCCCCAGCACCTCCGCCTCCTCGGGCGTGGTGACGGTCGGCTCGATCGTCTCCGTCCCCGCGCCGAGCACGACGCCGTGCTCGCGCAGCAGCTCGTAGAACGACCGGCCCTCCAGGTCCTCGCGGCGCAGGCCGGGCAGCAGCGCCCGGGCCATGTGCAGCGTCTCGATGGCCATCGGCGAACCGTCGGCCAGCCGCAGCCGCCGGATGGTGAAGACCTCCTCCACCGGCGACAGCGACAGCTTGCGGCCGATCCTGGCGCCGGCCGCCTCGACCCGGAACGACAGCACCCGCCCGCCGGGCTTCATCCCGCGCCGGAGCATGTCCTCGGTGAAGGACGTCATGGTCAGCGGCACCGCGATACGGGGTTCGGCGACGTAGGTGCCGCTGCCGTGCCGCCGTTCCAGCCGCCCCTCGGCGACCAGCCCGTCGATCGCCGCGCGCAGCGTCGGCCGCGACACGCCCAGCTCCTCGGCCAGCCGCCGTTCGGACGGCAGCGCGTCGCCGACCTCCAGACCGTCCAGCATCGCCAGCAACTCCCGCCGCACCGCCCGCCGTTTCGTCGGTGCAGACTGCCCTGCGTCACCGGATCGCAGGTCTCCTGCACCTCTCGCCGTCTTTCCCATCGCCGTCCACGGTACGGTCGGCCGCCGAAGTGGTCAATACCACTTTTTCCGGGGAGCCCTCCGGCCGATCACGCGTCGGGCGCCGCTCCGCGCCCCGCAACGCACGCGTCGGATCGAGAAGGCCCACCAGCCCAGGAGACGTGCGCGGGACACAACCGGCGGGAATACGGCAATTTCTCCGTATGTTGTACGGAGTTGTTTGCCGCCGACCGTGAGGAGGGCCCTTGACCGCCTTCGACGCAGCCGCCGAGTTCGATCGCCAGGTCCGCACGCTGCTGGAGCGCGGCTACCCCGAGGCCGCCGGACTGACCCCCGCCGAGTTCGGGGCCCTGCTGGCTCCGCTGCGGGAGACCGCGACGGCACGGGCCGGGGCGGCGGCGCCTCCGGAAGCGGGACGTGTTCCGTTCGTCCTGGTGGTGACCAGGGAGGTGGTGCCGGTCGAGCGGGCCGTCCCGCTCACCACGCTGGCGGGCCGCACCAAGCCCGGCGTCGTGGACCGCCACTACGCCGACGGCGATCTCATCCGTTTCACGCCGACCAAGGAGGTGGAGCCGCCCGACGCGCGCGCCTACGTGCTGTTCGACGTCGAGCGCGGCGAGGAGTTCTGCGGGGCGGTCCCCGAGGACGCCATGGCCGCGATCGCCGGCCGGGGACGCACGCTGCTGACCATCGAGGAGGGCATCGCGCTGGTGACGCAGTACCCGGCGACGCTGGCCAAGAACAAGTGCTTCTCCCTGGGCGGCTCGCGCTGCGGCGACCGCCGCGTCCCCGCGATCTGGATCAGCCGGAACGCGCCCAAGCTCGGCTGGTGCTGGGCGGGCAACCCGCACACCTGGCTGGGGATGGCCTCCGCCGCGGGGCGCGCCGCCGCCATGTGAGGCCGGCCGGGCCATCGGCAGGCCGGTCGCCGTGCGCGCGACCGGCCTGCCGTACGACACGAGCCCTCCCCCGGCGGACGCGGCGAGCCACGTCTCCGCCGCGCGCACGCAGCGGATCGACACGGCGATTCGACATGCCGATTCGACATGGCGATGCGCCGGGCCGCGGCCGAGGCGGGTGCGAGCAGGCCGCCGCCCCAGCGCCGCCCGTGGGGGACTGAGGCGGCGCTGGTGTCCGAGGCGGCGGGCCGGTCAGTGGTCGCGGTCGAGGATCAGGTCGGCCAGCGCGCGCAGCTCGGCGCGGGGACGTTCGGCCGGGGCGGCGGCGTCGAGCTCGGCGAGGGCGTCGGCCTTCAGGCGGCGGGCCCGGTGCCGCGCCCACGCCCGGCCGCCCGCCTCCTCGACCAGCCGGGCGGCGCGGGCGGCGTCGCCGTCGGACAGCGGGCCGTCGCGCAGGTAGAGGCGGGCCAGCTCGCCGCCCGCCGGGGTGTCCGACGCCAGCGCGGCCACCACGGGCAGCGACTTCTTGCGGCGGCGCAGGTCGGCGTGGACGGGCTTGCCGGTGACGGCCGGATCGCCCCAGATGCCCAGCAGGTCGTCGACGAGCTGGAACGCCAGGCCGATATACGCGCCGAACCGCCGCAGCCCCCCGATCTGCGGCGGCGTCCCGCCCCCGTACGCGGCGCCCAGCGCGCATGACGCGGCCAGCAGCGCACCGGTCTTGTGCTCGGCCATGCGCAGGCATTCGGGCACCTCGACGTCGGTGCGGGTCTCGAACGACAGGTCGGCGCACTGGCCCTCCACCAGGTCCAGCACGGCGCGGCTGAGCGTCCGCACGCCCTCGGCCAGCACCCCCGCGGCCGGCACGTGCCGCGCCGACGCGCCCGCGGCGGGCGGAGCGCCCGTCAGGCTGTCGAAGGCGCAGGCCAGCAGCGCGTCCCCGGCCAGGATCGCCGCGTTGGCGCCGAACACGCTCCACGCCGTGGGCCGGTGGCGGCGGGTGCGGTCGCGGTCCATCACGTCGTCGTGCAGCAGCGAGAAGTTGTGCGTCAGCTCGACGGCGAGCGCGGCGGGCAGGCCGTCGGCGGCGGCACCGCCGACGGCCTGCGCCGACAGCAGCGCCAGCGCCGGGCGCAGCGCCTTGCCCGCGTCGCCGGTGACGGGCCGCCCGTGCTCGTCCAGCCAGCCGAAGTGGTAGGCGGCGACCGCCCGCACCTCGTCGGGCATGCCGTCGACGACCGCGCGCAGACCCGGGTCGATCAGGGCGCGGCTCCAGGCCAGCACCTCCGCCGCCGGGCGCGGCGCGCCGTCCGCCCGCCCGGCGGCCGGGGGCCGGGCGGCCGGCATGGCGGCGCTCACCGGCCGATCTCCACGTTCTCCAGCATGCCCAGCGCGTCGGGCACCAGCACCGCGGCCGAGAAGTAGGTGCTGACCAGGTACGACAGGATGCCCCGCGCGTCGATGCCGGTGAAGCGCACCGACAGGCCGGGCGACACCTCGTCGGGGATGCCGGTCTGCCGCAGGCCGACCACGCCCTGCCTGTCCTCGCCGAGCCGCATCGCCAGGATCGCGGTGGTGCCCCGGCGGCTGACCGGGATCTTGTCGCAGGGCAGCAGCGGCACGCCCCGCCAGGCGTGCACGCGGGCCCCGTCCACCTCGACCGGACGCGGGTACACGCCGCGCCGGGTGCACTCGCGGCCGAACGCGGCGATCGCCCGCGGATGCGCCAGCAGCACCCGGGTGCCCCGGCGGCGGCTCAGCAGCTCGTCCAGGTCGTCGGGGGTGGGCGGGCCGCCGTCGGTCTGGACGCGCTGGCGCAGGTCCACGTTGTGCAGCAGCCCGAAGTCGCGGTTGTTGACGATCTCGCGCTCCTGCTGCTCGCGCAGCGCCTCGATGGTCAGCCGCAGCTGCTCGCCCACCTGGTCGTAGGGGCCGTTGCAGATGTCGGCGACGCGGGTGTGCACGCGCAGCAGCGTCTGCGCCACGGCCAGCTCGTACTCGCGGGGGTGGAGCTCGTAGTCGACGAACGTGCCCGGCAGCACCGGCTCGCCCTCGTGCCCGGACGCCAGCGCGATCTCGGCCTCGCCGTGCCGGTTGTGCGGGGGCACGACCGCCGACCGCCGCTCTTCCAAGTGGGTGCGCAGCGCGTCGAACCGGCCGGTCAGCTCGTCGATGTCGGCGCGCGGCAGCGTCAGCACCGTGCAGGGGGTGAGCGCCCGGACGGTGAACTCCCAGCGCTCGTCCCCGCCCAGCAGTGCGCGGTCGCCGAAGAACTCGCCGTCGGCCAGCACGCCGAGCCGGGTGAGGCCTCCGTACTCCCCCGGCCCGAGCTTGACGGCCTTGCCGTGCGCGATCAGCACGACCCGGTCGACCGGCGCGCCGGCCTCGACGATCGTGTCGCCGGGCTCGTACGCCCGCTGCGCGAACCGCCCGGCCAGGCCCTCCAGGACCTCGCCGTCGTCCAGGCCGCGCAGCACCGGCAGCTCGGCCAGCTCCGGCGGCACCACCTGCACCCGGCCGGCGGTGACCGCGAACGTCACCCGGCCGTCGCCCACCCGGTAGGTCAGGCGGCGGTTCACCCGGTACGCCCCGCCGGGTGCGTCCACCCAGGGCAGCACGCGCAGCAGCCACCGCGGCGTGATGCCCTGCATCTGGGGCCTGGACTTGGTGGTGGTCGCCAGATTGCGCGCCGCCGCCGTGCTCAGGCTCAACTGCTCGACCGTCACGACCTGCTCCTCCCGCCTTCACGGATGGACGATTGCGGCCCCGCGGGCCCGGGGCGGCGCGGCGGGGCCCCTGAAGCGGTGCGCCTGCCCGCGCACCGGCCCGCCGCGCCGCCGCCCCGACGGGCACGGGACGGTTCAGGCGAACGTGCCGTCGCCGTGCGCGACCTCCACGCTGTCGAGCACGCCCAGCGCGTCGGGCACCAGGATCGCCGCCGAGTAGTAGGCGCTGACCAGGTAGGAGATGATGGCCCGCTCGTCGATGCCCATGAACCGCACCGACAGGCCCGGCTGGTACTCGTCGGGGATTCCCGTCTGGTGCAGGCCGATCACGCCCTGCGCCGCCTCGCCGGTGCGCATCAGCAGGATCGAGCTGGTGCGGGTGGCGCTGACCGGGATCTTGTTGCAGGGGTAGATCGGCACGCCGCGCCAGGCCGGGATCTTGTGGCCGCCGACGTCGACGGTGTCGGGGTAGATGCCGCGCCGGTTGCACTCGCGGCCGAACGCGGCGATCGCGCGCGGGTGGGCCAGGAAGAACGCCGGGTCCTTCCACACCAGCGACAGCAGCTCGTCCATGTCGTCGGGGGTGGGCGGGCCGCTGCGGGTGGGGACGCGCTGGCGCAGGTCGGCGTTGGCGAGCAGGCCGAAGTCCGGGTTGTTGATCAGCTCGTGCTCCTGCCGCTCGCGCAGCGCCTCGATGGTCAGCCGCAGCTGCTGCTCGACCTGGTCCATCGGCTTGTTGTAGAGGTCGGCGACGCGGGTGTGCACGCGCAGCACGGTCTGCGCCACGCTCAGCTCGTACTCGCGGGGGTGGAGCTCGTAGTCGACGAACGTGCCCGGCAGCACCGGCTCGCCCTCGTGGCCGGACGCCAGCGCGATGGCGGCCTCGCCGTTCTCGTCGTAGGCCGGTTCGGTCTCGTCGTGCGTGCGCGCCAGATGCTCGCGCAGCGACTCGGCGTTGTCGCGCACCTGGCGGAACTCGTCGGCGCTGAGCGCCAGCACCGTGCAGGGGGTCAGGGCGCGGTAGGTGTGCTCCCAGCGGCCCTGCTCGTCCAGCAGCGCGGTATGGCCGAAGTACCGGCCGTCGCTGCGCACGCCGAGCACCGCCTCGCCGCCGTACTCGCCGGCGCCGATCTCGTTGACCTTGCCGTGCGCGATGAGGAACACCTGGTCGACGGGCTGCCCCGCCTCGGCGATCGTCTCGCCCGGGGCATAGCGGCGCTGGGTGAACCGGTCGGCCAGCGCCCGCAGCACCTGCTCGTCCTCATAGCCGCGCAGCGGCGGCAGCTCGCCCAGCTCCTGCGGGACGACCCGCACGTCCGACCCCTCGACGACGAAGGTCACGATGCCGTCGCCCACGGTGTAGGTGAGGCGGCGGTTCACCCGGTACGTCCCGCCGGACGCCTGCACCCACGGCAGCAGCTTCAGCAGCCACCGCGAGGTGATGCCCTGCATCTGCGGGACGGACTTGGTCGTCGTCGCCAGGTTGCGTGCAGCAGCTGTGGCGAGGCTGAACTGCTGTTCGGTCACGGTCCACCACCGATCCGTTGTCGCCGTCATAGGAACCGCGAATCGTCGGAACGCGCACGGCACAGCCACGGAAAAGCGCGTGGGAAATCGCCGCGGACGCTTCTTTCGGAATGCGCGGCCCGCATCCGCCAGCGACGCTACCCATCGTAATCATTCAAACGCAACGGGAGACTTTCCTTACCCCCGCTTTACCTGCGCCGCGATACCGGCTCCCCCGGCGAACGGCATGCCGCCGACCATGGCGGACGTCCCTCGACCGCCGTCGCGCCCCGTGTTTCGGGCATGGGCGAGACCGGGATCCGACCGTTCCGCATCGCCGTCCCGCAAGGCGATCCGGACGCCCTGCACGACCCGGCCGGATGGATCGACGGCCGCAACATGCCATTGGAACGTGCGAAAGAGCCGACCGAATACCGGCGCACCGAATACGACCAGCGGCGGCACGAGACGCAGCTGAACGAATTTCCGCAGTTCAACGCCGAGATCGGGGCCCGACGCACACATTTGCTGCACGCCCGCTCCCTCGAAACCCGACGCGCCGCCGCTCCCCTTGCCCACGGCTGGCCAAGCGAGCTCACCGACGTCAGCCGAATAATCGCCGCCCCCAGGCGCGCAGGCCCCGGGCGCGGATGGGGGCGAGCCCCTGGGAGGGCGCGGGCCGGTAAACCTGTCGCGCGTGTCCGGAGGCTGCTGGTTGACTGCGGATCATGGGTCGCCGCATCCGACGCCTCCTGGTGGGGGCTGTCGTCTACCGCTGGGGCGCAGGCCACGCCCATACGCGCGGGCAGGACGACATGGGCCGCCCCCGGCTGCTCGATTGCCGGGAGGTGCTCACCGTCCGCCGGGAGGGTTCGCCCGGTCGGCTGGACATCGTCTTCCGCGCGGGGCCGGGCCGTCTCGTCGCCGACGGTCTGCTGCACAACGGCGCCGTCGTACGGGCCGACGACGACGCCTACCTGAACCTGCACCGTCCCGGGACGGTGCGGGCGCTGCTGGAGGAGGCGTTGCACCGCGGCCACGGGTTCGACACCGGCCCGGTCGAGATCGACGGTTGGGACCTGCTGGACGGCGCCCTGGAACGCCTGGCGGCCGCCGGCAAGCGGGCGTCATGACCATGAGCGCCCGGGACGGGAGGACGCGCCATCTGGTCTGCCACGACTACGGCATGGGCGGCGTGTGGTGGTGGATCTGGGCGAGGTCTCCCGAGGAGGTCGTCACCACCTTCGCCGAGACGGTCGTGGTGACCGACCCCGAGCTGATCGCCCAGGCCGAGGACTGGGACCTGCACGAGGCCGACGTCGACGCCCCGGCGAAGGACGACGTCTCGCTGAGCGACATGCGCGCCAGACGGGACCGGCAGCGCCGCCGGCCGGGCTTCGGCGCCCTGGCCGGTCACGAGCGCGTCTACCTGCGCACGCCCGGCGACCGGGACCCGAGCGCCGAGGAGCCCGACGGCGCCGGCGACGACGCGTTCGCCGACCATGTCTTCCTCACCGAGCACGGCCCGGACGGGCGCCGCATCCGGCAGGTGGAGATCCGCCCGGACGGCGAGGCCGTGGCCTCCGACGAGACGGTGTTCCCCCTGAACCCGCCGATCGACCTGTACGACCCGGCCCTGGTCCCCTTGGCGATCGACGCCGCCGAGTTCGAGGAGGCGTGGTGCCGCGCCCGGTTCTGGACGGAGGCCGACTGGGACTGAGCCCCGGGTCCAGCGGGTGCCGAGATGCAGGCGGCGGGCCCCGGCGGCGCGGCGCGGGCGTGGCTGTCCGGCGCGCTGGATGGGCACGCCCGCCGTCTCGGATCACGGGCGGGTTCTAGCCGGACGATGCGCTCTTGGCGCCGCCGCCCGCGCCCTCCCCCGGGGTGTCCTCCGGGGAGACGTCGAGGTCGTCGGGCAGTTCGGGCAGCCGCTGGGTGCGCCCCGGATCGCCATTGATCTTCAGCAGCCCGTCCTCGGGGATCTGCAGCAGCGCCTGGGTGACCTGGGCCTCCTTGGTGATCACACCGCTGGCCAGCACGTTGTTGCGGTGCCGCAGGGCGCCGTTCTGGCGCAGCAGGTCGTCGACCTCGGCGCGCAGCCGGGCCATCCGGCGGGCCTTGCGCAGGTGCACCAGGAAGCCGCCGACGGCGACGCCGAGGATGAAAGCGGCGAGCACGGGGATCCACATCGCCGCGGCGGCCGCGGCCACCAGCGCGGCGACGGCCGCAAGAGCGCCAAGGTGCTGTTCCGCCCGGTCGAGAACGGTGTTGACGCGCTTGGGAATCCTCACTCGGCTCTCTCCTCCGGTTCTGCCGCTCAGTGATCCGCCCGGCGCCCCGCGCGCCGCGTCCCCTCGCCGCCCTCGGCCGCCGGCGCCTGG
Organism: Actinomadura keratinilytica; assembly: GCF_039539665.1. NCBI lineage: Bacteria > Bacillati > Actinomycetota > Actinomycetes > Streptosporangiales > Thermomonosporaceae > Actinomadura > Actinomadura keratinilytica. The sequence goes on along the minus strand of NZ_BAABDO010000013.1, from coordinate 65,057 downwards.
GCGGCGTCCAGGGCGCCGGCGGCCTGCGATCGGCGTGGTCCCGGCGGGGGCCGGCCTGCCGCGCCCGCGCCGGATGGTGTCCGGGCCGGGCGCCGAAGGCAGGACCGTGGGCGCGGCCGCGGGCGTGCCCAGGGCGGGCCGGACGGCGAGGACTGGGCACGCACGTCCGGCGGGCCGATGAGGCGACAACGATGCCGCCGACGCGAGAAGTTCCAGGTCAGGTCGGAGGTCGCGTAGCTCACGCGCCCCCGCGCTACGCAGAAGAGTCGTGACCACGTGGGGCTGCTCGAAACACTAACAGGCGTCCACCGCCCGCGCGCACGGCGCCCCGCCGACGCCCCCGCGCGGACCGCTGCTGCGCGGACCGTCCCGCACCGGCGTGCCGTACCGCGCGGCGGACGCATGGACGCAGGTCACACTGGTGCCGGGTCGGGATGCGAGGACCCACCGGAGCCGAATATCGTCTCAAGAATGAGCAATCACTTTGACGTCGTGGTCCTGGGCGCGGGCCCGGGTGGTTATGTCGCCGCGATCCGGTCGGCACAGCTCGGGCTGAAGACGGCGATCATCGAGGAGAAGTACTGGGGCGGGGTCTGCCTCAACGTCGGCTGCATCCCCTCCAAGGCGCTGCTGCGCAACGCCGAACTGGCGCACATCTTCACCCACGAGGCGAAGACGTACGGGATCAAGGTCGACGGGCAGGTCACCTTCGACTACGGCGAGGCGTTCCGGCGCAGCCGCCAGGTGTCGGAGCGCCTGGTCAAGGGCGTGCAGTTCCTGATGAAGAAGAACAAGATCACCACGTTCCAGGGACGCGGCACGTTCACCGACCCCAACACCCTGCAGGTGGCCCTGAGCGACGGCTCGTCCGAGACGGTCACCTTCGGCCACTGCATCATCGCCACCGGCGCGCACACCAGGCTGCTGCCCGGCACGTCGCTGTCGGAGCGGGTGGTGACCTACGAGGAGCAGATCCTCAGCTCCGAGCTGCCCCGCAGCATCGTCATCGCGGGCGCGGGCGCGATCGGCGTCGAGTTCGCCTACGTGCTGCACAACTACGGCGTGAAGGTGACCATCGTCGAGTTCCTCGACCGGATGGTGCCCAACGAGGACGCCGAGGTGTCCAAGGAGCTGCAGCGCCGCTACCGCAAGCTCGGCATCGACGTGCTGACCTCCACCCGGGTGGACGCCATCGACGACTCCGGCGACGTCGTCAAGGTCACCGTCACCGGCAAGGACGGCGCGCAGCAGGTGCTGGAGGCCGACAAGGTCCTGCAGGCCATCGGGTTCCAGCCCAACGTGGAGGGCTACGGCCTGGAGAAGACCGGCGTGGCGCTGACGGACCGGGGCGCCATCGCGGTCGACGGCCGCTGCCGCACCTCGGTGCCGCACATCTACGCCATCGGCGACGTGACCGCCAAGCTGATGCTGGCGCACACCGCCGAGGCGATGGGCGTCATCGCGGCCGAGACCATCGCCGGCGCCGAGACCATGGAGCTGGAGTACGAGATGATCCCGCGGGCCACGTACTGCCAGCCGCAGGTCGCCAGCTTCGGGCTGACCGAGGCGCAGGCGCGCGAGCAGGGCTTCGACGTCAAGGTGGCCAAGTTCCCCTTCAGCGCCAACGGCAAGGCCCTCGGCCTCGGCGACTCCGACGGGTTCGTCAAGGTGGTCAGCGACGCCAAGTACGGCGAGATCCTGGGCGCCCACATGATCGGCCCGGACGTCACCGAGCTGCTGCCCGAGCTGACCCTGGCCCAGCGCTGGGACCTGACCGTGCACGAGGTCGCCCGCAACGTGCACGCCCACCCGACCCTCAGCGAGGCGATCAAGGAGGCGGTGCACGGCGCCGCCGGGCACATGATCAACCTCTGACCGGCACGCCGCCGACCCGGCCCGCCCGGTGCGCCCGTCCCGGCGCACCGGGCGCCGCCATGCCGGGCGCCGGTTCCGGCGCGCGCCGGGTGCAACGAATCGCCACCCAACCGACCTAAGACGCAACGAATGCGCAGGTCAACGCAAGGTCGGCGGCTTGGTCGCGGCCCGCGCGCTTCCTAGGCTTTCGATCATCCGATCCTCCTCTGGGAAGCCTTTCGGGAGCTGCGCATGACCTTGTCCCCGGCGATGGAACCGGCCTCCTCGCCGCTGCCGCGGAGCGTGCGGCGCGGCGCCCGCGTCGCGCGGCCGCGCCACTTCCTGATGTGCCGCCCGGAGCACTTCGCCGTCACCTACTCCATCAACCCCTGGATGGACCCGGCGGCGGGCGCCGACACGGCCCGCGCGGTGGCGCAGTGGGAGGCGCTGCGCGCCGCGTACCTGAGCCTGGGCCACCGGGTCAGCCTGATCGACCCGATCGAGGGCCTGCCCGACATGGTGTTCGCCGCCAACGGGGCGCTGGTGGCGGACGGCCGGGCGTACGGGGCGCGGTTCGCCCATCCCCAGCGGGCGGCCGAGGCCCCCGCGTACGCCGCATGGCTGCGCGCCAACGGTTTCCCGGACGTGCGCGAGCCCGCCCACACCAACGAGGGCGAGGGCGACTTCCTGGTGCTGGACCGCCTCATCCTGGCCGGGACGGGGTTCCGCACCGAGGTGGCGGCCCACCAGGAGGCCCAGGAGTACCTCGGCGTGCCCGTGGTGACGCTGCGGCTGGTCGATCCGCGCTTCTACCACCTGGACACGGCGTTGTTCCCGCTCGGCGACGACAACGTGGCCTACTACCCGGGTGCGTTCTCCCCGGGCAGCCGCGCCGTGCTGGAGCGGCTGTTCCCGGACGCGATCATCGCCGATGAGCGGGACGCGGCCGTGCTGGGCCTCAACGCGGTCTGCGACGGCCGCAACGTGGTGATCAACGCCGAGGCCACCGGGCTGATCGCGACGCTGCGGCGGCACGGATACGAGCCCGTCCCGGTCGATATGTCGGAGCTGCGCAAGTCCGGCGGCGGCCCCAAGTGCTGCACGCTGGAACTGCGCCCCCGCCAGGTCCCGGCCTAGCGCTCACCGGCACGGCATCTACCGGTACGCGCCCACCGGCGGGGGCGCGTACCGGTAGGGCGGTCAGCGGCGGGGCGAGCGGCGGCCCGGGGCGCGGCGGCGGGGGCGGCGGACGGCGGCCCGCACGGTGCGGCGCACGGCGTGCCGCATGTACGGCACCGCGACGCCCTCCTCGGCCAGGCGGCGGCGGGCCAGGGTGCGGCTGCGCAGCAGGCAGGCGACCCCGATGACCCAGATCGGCACCTGCACCAGCCACGCGACGCGGAACGCCTCGGGCGTGAACTCGCGGCCCGGCGACAGCGCGTCCAGCACGAACCCGATCAGCAGGATCGTCACCAGCGCGGCGCAGAACCCGCCCATGTTGACGATGCCGGTGGCGGCGCCCTGCCGACTCGGCGGGTTGAACGTGCGGGCGAAGTCGAAGCCGATCATCGAGCCGGGGCCGCCGAGCGCCACGCACAGCACCAGGACCACCAGCAGCCAGGCGGGCGCCGGCGGCGGCCAGGCCAGCACCGCCGCCCACGCGCCGGCGTTGAGGGCGACGACGCCCAGCACCAGCCAGGAGCGGTGCAGCGGGTAGCGGGCCACCAGCCTCCCCACGTAGGGCCCGGACACCATGGTGGCCAGCACGAACACCGTCAGCAGCGTGCTGGCCGTCGACGGTGCCATGCCCTGTCCGGACACCAGGTACGGGTAGCCCCACATCAGTGCGAAGACGGTGCCCGAGAACTGGGTGACGAAGTGCGTCCACAGGCCCAGGCGGGTGCCGGGCTGCCGCCAGGCGGCGACCAGGTTGCCGCCGAGCTCGGCCAGGCCGGACGTCTTGGAACGTTCCCTTCCGGCCGGGGCGTCGCGCAGCACGGCCAGCGCGAGCACGCCGACCAGCACGCCCAGCCCGGCGACGGAGCCGAACGCGGCGCTCCAGCCGGGGCCGTGCAGCAGCGCCGCCAGCGGGACGGCGCTGAGCACCTGCCCGCTCTGCCCGAGCAGGCCGGTGAGCTGGGTGACGACCGGGACGCGCCGCGCGGGGAACCACGCGGTCACCAGGCTGAGCACGCTGATGAACGTCATGGCGTCGCCCGCGCCCACCAGCACGCGCGCCGCGACGGCCGTGCCGATGTCGGTGGAGAACGCCAGCAACCCCTGCCCGGCGGCCATCGCCAGTGCGCCGCCGGCGACCATGCGGCGCGGGCCGAGGCGGTCGAGCATCAGCCCGACGGGGACCTGCAGCCCCGCGTACACGACCAGCTGCAGGACGGTGAACGAGGCCAAAATCCCGGCGGAGGCGCCGTAGCGGTCGACGGCGTCCAGTCCGGCCACGCCGAAGGAGGTGCGGTGCAAAACGGCCACCACGTACGCGGCGACGCCGACGGCCCAGATCGTCCAGGCGAGGGCGGGTACGCGGGTGTCCCGGGAGATGTGCGCGGAGGTGTGCGAGGAGGTCGGCGGCTGGGTCGGGGACGGGGCACGCGTAAGGGTTTTTTCGTTTTGCACGTTTACTCACCATAACCTAGCCTTTCGCCCACTCGGTGAACGGCGTGTTCCGGCCGTCTTTCACCGGCCTTTCACCGGCCTTTCACCGGCGTGCGCGGCGCAGCCACCGGTCAGCGGGCCGGAGGGCCCGTGCGACAAGGGCTTCCGCTTGACACCCGGAAACAGGTTCGCGGAATTTGGGAGCGCTCCCATCCCTGGAGGGCCGATCCCCCGTCCGGCCCGGAGAGTGAGCGATCCCACGATGTCCTCGAACCCCAGAACCTCTCTTTCACCCGGCACATCGCCCGGGGCGCCGTTCCGGAAGGCGGCCGCCGCCGTGGCCGCCGCGCTCAGTCTGGTGGCGCTGTCCGTCGGCCTGGCGGTGCGTCTCGCGCTCCCCGCGCAGGCGGCGACGCAGCTGTGCGGCGCCACCGACACCCTGTCCGTCAGCGGCGGGCAGTACGTCGCCCAGAACAACATCTGGGGCGCGTCCACCCCGCAGTGCATCACCGTGGACGGCACGTCGTTCCGCGTCGACTCCTCCGGCCACCAGAACAGCACCAGCGGCTCGCCCGCCTCGTATCCGTCCCTGTTCAAGGGATGCCACTGGGGCCTGTGCACGACCGACAGCGGGCTGCCGGTGCAGGTCGGCTCGATGCCCGCGGTGACCAGCAGCTGGAGCACGACGCAGACCGGCAGCGGCGCCTACAACGTCGCCTACGACCTCTGGTACAACACCACGCCGTCCACCACCGGCGCACCCGACGGCGCCGAGGTGATGATCTGGCTGAACCACAACGGCGGCGTGCAGCCGGCCGGGTCGCGCGTGGCGACGGGCGTGCAGATCGCCGGCGCCACCTGGGACGTGTGGACGGCCCAGATGGACTGGAACTACATCGCCTACGTCCGCACGTCCGGCACTTCGTCGGTGTCCGACCTGGACCTGCGCGCCTTCACCCGCGACGCCGTCGCCCGCGGCCGGATCCAGGACTCCTGGTACCTGATCGGCGTGGAGGCCGGCTTCGAGATCTGGCAGGGCGGCGCGGGCCTGGCCACCGACGCGTTCTCCGTCACCGTCGGCGGCACGACTCCCACCGACCCGCCCACCGACCCGCCGGCGGGCGACCGGGCGTGCACCGCGACCCTGCGCGTCGACAATTCCTGGGACACCGGGTTCACCGCGACGGTGACGGTCGCCAACACCGGCACCCGGTCCTTGAACGGCTGGACCGTCGACTGGACGTTCCCCGGCAGCCAGCAGGTGCAGAACGCCTGGAACGCCGCCGTCACGCAGAGCGGGCAGTCGGTGCGCGCCGTCAACGCGCCCTACAACGGCGCGGTCGCCGTCAACGGCACGACGACCTTCGGCTTCCAGGGCAGCGGAACCGCACCGGGCGGCACGTCCTTGAACTGCACGCCCAACTGACCGGCACACGGCCGAGCCGTACGCACACGATCTAGGCTGAGGCGCGTGTGGGAGCAGGTCCGCGCGCGCCTCAACCGCAGCCGTCACGAACTGGGCCGTGCGGCCGACGGCTTGTATCCAGGCGACATGCCGCGTGTCGCGGGCACCTCGCTGCTGTGCCGCCCGCAGTGGGTGCCCTCCGCGCCGATCCCCCTGGGGGACCTGCGGCTGGAGTGGGACGAGCAGCCCGCCCCGCCCGCCGTGGCGGAACCGTCCGACGGGCTGCCGCCGGGCTTCCGCACCTACGCCGAGGCCATGGCCGCCCTGGCTCCTCCCAGGGTGTTCGACGACCGCCCCAGCTACCGGCTGCTGCACGCCGACCTGGAGGGGGACGCGGTACTGCGGCTGGGCCCTGCGCGGTACTTCGACGGCGTGAACGTCGGCGAGGCGGTCGCCCACGAGCTGGCGGCCTCGCCCCCGGGCCTGCCTTTGAGGACGCGCATCGGCGACCCCTGCGACCTGACGCGCCGCCCGGCCCTGGTCGCCATCACCACGCTCACGCTGACGCGGTCGGGGTCGTACGTGCTGCACTGGCGCGACCCCGAGAAGGTCGCCCACGCCGGGGGGCTGCACCAGGTCATGCCGGTCGGCGTGTTCCAGCCCCTCACCGACGAGCGCGCCGACCTGGACCTGTGGCGGTGCATGGTGCGCGAGTACAGCGAGGAGCTGCTCGGCACGTCCGAGGACTACGGACCCGGCTTCGACCAGGAGTCATGGCCGTTCCACCGGGCCCTCACCCGCGCCCGCGCAGAGGGCCGCCTACGCGTGCACTGCCTCGGCCTGGGCGTGGACCCGCTCACCCTGGCCGTCGACGTCCTCACCGTGGCCGTCTTCGACGACGCGCTGTTCGCCGAGGTGTTCGGCGGCCTGGTCGCCGTCAACGCCGAGGGCGACGTGCGCACGGCCGTCTTCGACGGCACCGTCCCGTCCCCCATGCAGCCCGCCGGCGCCGCCGCCCTGCGCCTGGCGTGGCACCACCGCGCCCTGCTCCTCGGTTAGGCGGGCGACCTCGGCCAGGTCCTTGAGCTCGTTGAGGGCGTCGCGCAGGTGGTCGACGATCTCGACGGGTTCGGGGACGAGGTCGCGGGCGGCGACGATGCCCACGTCGATCTTGCCGTCGTAGGAGAACACGGTGATGTTCACGCCGCCGCTGATGTCGGTGACCACGGAGATCGGGTAGTAGCCGAGCACCCGGGCGCCGCACAGGTACAGGGGGAACTGCGGGCCGGGCACGTTGGAGATGATCAGGTTGATGGGCCGCAGCGCCGGGGCCGGGACGGCGCGCAGCGCGGGCAGCGCCTGCAGGGCCAGGCGGGTGACGGGCGCGGCCAGGGGCGCGGGCAGCAGCCGGCTCACCTGCCGCACCCAGGCGCCGTCGGAGGCGACGAAGCGGCGCTTGGCGGCGTCCATGTCGGCGCGGACGGCGGCGTAGCGGTCGGCCGGGTCGGCGATGTGCGTGGCCAGCGGGGCCGACATGATCGACAGCTGGTTGCCCGCCTCCCCGGCGCCGCCGCGGCGGCGCAGCGACACCGGCACGCCCACCACCAGGGGGCGGTCGGGCAGCTCGCCGCGCTTGTCCAGCCACATGCGCAGCGCGCTGGCGCAGATCGCCATGACGACGTCGTTGACGCTGCCGCCGAGCGCCCGCCGCACCTGCTTGACCTCCGCCAGCGACAGCTCCCCGCAGGCGACCGAGCGGCGGCGGCCGATGGGGCGGTTGAACGGCGTGGGCGGGGCGCTGACGCGGGGGGCGGGCGGCATCTCCTCGCGGCCGATCGCCTGCGCGACCTGGGACATCAGCCCCGCGCCGGGGAGCTGGGAGAGCACGGGTATCTCGTCCAGGTAAGGGGCGGTCCTGGCCATGGTCACGGCACTGCGAACCGGGTGCAGCGCCGTATTGAGCAGGCCGGTGCGGAGCATGCGCAGCGGGCCGGGGGCGCGCCGGGGCTCTTCGTCGTCGGCGGGCACCTCGCGCGGCACGGGGGACGGGTCCAGGAAGGCGGCGAGGGTCTCGGCGGCCATGACGCCGTCGATGGCGGCGTGGTGCACCTTGAGGTACACGGCCACGCGCCCGCCCGCCAGCCCCTGGATCAGCGCCAGCTCCCACAGCGGGTGGGCCCGGTCGAGGGGGCGTTCGTGCAGCATCGCGACGGCCTCGTTGAGCTGGGCGGGACCGCCGGGGGCGGGCAGCGCGATCTCCAGGATGTGGCGGCGGGGGTCGAAGTCGGGGTCGTCCTCCCAGTAGGGCAGGTCGAGGCCGAGCGGGACCTGGACGAGCCGCTGCCGCAGCGGGCGGGCCAGGTGGGCGCGCCGCCGGATCATGTCCGCCACGTCGGTCACGGTGAGCCTGCCGCCCGGGCAGGCGGTCGGGTCGAGGATCCCGACCCCGGCGATGTGCGCGTGCGTGGTGTCCGTCTCGGCGTTGAGGAACGCGGCGTCCACGGCGGTCAACTGGCTCATGCTCGTCGTCCCCGTCCCGGTCGAAGTCCGCTGCTCTTCCGAGAGGTATGTCGGTACGGGACGGTACGTCAATGTGCCGACGCAGAAAGTAACGCGGACTTAACAGGACATACGTCACAGTTCACCCGGCTGAAGCATGGAAAACGAGCAATTTTTCTGACCCGAAATGGTCAAGCGACCTTACCGGGATATCAAAGAAGCGTTCCGTGAACGGCCCCCACGGCACGTCGTTACGCTGGTCGGTCATGACGGCACGACCACTCACCGAGATCATGGAGGCGGGCTGGGCCCGGGCGATGGAACCGGTGGCCGGGCGGATCGCCGCCATGGGCGACTTCCTGCGCGCCGAGGTGGCGGCCGGCCGCCGCTACCTGCCCGCCGGAAACCTCATCCTGCGCGCCTTCACCCAGCCGTTCGACGAGGTCAAGGTGCTGATCGTCGGCCAGGACCCGTACCCGACCCCGGGCCACCCGGTGGGGTTGAGCTTTTCGGTGGCGCCGGACGTACGGCCGCTGCCCGGCAGCCTGATCAATATCTTCCGCGAATACTGCGACGACCTCGGCCACCCCATGCCCTCCACCGGCGACCTGACGCCCTGGGCCGAGCAGGGGGTGCTGCTGCTCAACAGGTCCCTGACGGTGATGCCCGGCAAGCCCAACTCGCACCGCGGCAAGGGCTGGGAGGAGGTCACCGAGCAGGCCATCCGCGCCCTGGCCGCGCGCGGCCGCCCCCTGGTGGCGATCCTGTGGGGACGCAACGCCCGCGACCTCAAGCCGCTGCTCGGCGCCGTCCCGTGCATCGAGTCGGCCCACCCCAGCCCGATGTCGGCCGACCGCGGCTTCTTCGGCTCCCGCCCGTTCAGCCGCGCCAACCAGCTCCTCGAACGCCAGGGCGCCCATCCGGTCGACTGGAAGCTGCCCTAGCGCCGGCCCGGAGCCGCCCCGGCCCGCGCCCCGCGGCCGGGCGCGAGCCCGTCGGCTCACTCCTCGGGCAGGCGGCGGAGCATGGCGGCGAACTCGGTGCCGCCCTCCAGGTCGGCGGGCGGGCGCAGCGGCGTGAGGCGGCGCTCGCCGTGGCTCCAGTACACGCCGGGCGCGCACGGGTCGTCGGCGTCGTCGTGCATCTCGCGGACCACGTCGGCGAAGACCGGCAGCACCCGGCGCACCGAGGTCGACCGGATCGGATAGAGCAGCAGCGTGCTGTGGCTCGGCACGCCCACCAGCGCGCCGTACGGATTGTGCCGGGGCAGGAACTGCTCGATCTCGCCGAGCAGCGCCGACACGTACCGGCTGCCGGGCTTGGTGACGACGCGCACGTTCTCGCCGACCAGCAGCGGCTGCTCGCGCGCCACCACGTCCGCCAGCTCCCGGTCGTGGGTGTTGGTCACCACATAGCCCAGGCGGCGCAGCCCGAGCAGCCCGGCCCGCGCCTTGGTCAGCGGACCGCCGTACCGGGGATGCTCGATCATCACCATGGCGTCGAAGTGGTCCCCGGCCGGGACCACCACCAGGCCCTCCCGGTCGCGCGGGTCCAGCTTCGGCACGATCCGCAGCCGCAGCAGCTCGCGCAGGTCGCCGAACAGCTCCATCTCGCCGATCGCCATGAAGGCGCGGTCGCGGACCTCGCGCACCCACTCGTCCACCAGCCGCGGCCAGGCCGGGCGCGGCGCCCGCGCGCACCGCTCCAGCAGCGTCCAGGTGGAGGCGCGGGCCTCGGACCGGCCGACCGGCACCACGACCTCCGAGGTTCCGCCGTCGAACCAGGCGGTGGGCGCCAGCACCGGGAGCAGGTCCCGGATGAGCGCGTGCGCGTCCGCCGCCGCGTCCAACGGTTCCATGCTCATCCCCCTTCACAGGATCACGTCCCTCCCACCATGGCAGAGATGGGGCGTACACGGCGATCCCTCGGGTAATTCGTTGGACGGCTGCGGCCGCCACCCACGATCATCGAAGGCATGTCCGCCTCCAAGGAGGGGCCGCAGGAGGTCGTCCGCCTCCCCCAGGCCCGGCAGCAGCCAGCCCCCGCACTCAAGCCGGTCTTCGGAGGCGACGGTCTGGGGCTGCCCGTTGCGCTCAACCTCGACGAGAGCAGCAGCCAGGCCGACGTGATGCAGGTCCTGTCGCTGCGCCCGTTCGCCACCGGGCAGCACCCGTGGGGGCGGTCCACCCGCCTGGACCGCGTCCGCCCCGACGCGCCGCTGCGCCCGCCGAACGCCCGGGTGGTGCGGGCGACCCGGGAGAGGGCGCGGGCGGCGGAGCTGGCCGAGGGCGACGGCTGGAGCCTGCTGACCATCCGCTACCCCAACAGCACCGCCTACATCGAGGTGTCGGCGGTCAGCGAGGAGCTGGCCGACGCGGTCATGGACGAGTGCCTGCGCGACGCCGTCGAACCGGCGCAGGCGGACGCGGCCGCGGTGCCGATGGGCTTTTGGCATCTGGCCCAGTGCCCGCAGCGCACCGAGCGGCCGATCAGCGCGGACGCCTGGGCGGACATCCGCGGCAACTACACCGCCCGCGTCGCCCGCCGGCTGGACCGGGTGATGAACCTGCGCCGCGGCGAGGCGCACGGGCGGCTCCTGCTGCTGCACGGCCCGCCCGGCACCGGCAAGACCACCGCGCTGCGGGCGCTGGCCCGCGCGTGGAGCCCGTGGTGCCAGACCGACTGCGTGCTCGACCCCGAGGCGCTGTTCGGCACGCCCAGCTACCTGATGCGCGTCGCCATCGGCGACGAGGACGAGGACGAGAACGGCGCCGACCGCTGGCGGCTGCTCATCCTGGAGGACTGCGACGAGCTGATCGGCGGCGACGCCAAGCAGGCGACGGGCCAGGGCCTGGCGCGGCTGCTCAACCTGACCGACGGGATGCTCGGGCAGGGCCGCAACGTGCTGGTGGCGATCACCACCAACGAGAACATCGCGGCCCTGCACCCCGCGGTGGTGCGGCCGGGACGCTGCCTGGCCCAGATCGAGGTGGGGCCGCTCACCCGGCCGGAGGCGCTGGCGTGGCTGGGCGACGACTCGCCCGCCCGGGACGCCGTCCCCGCCGAGGGCGCGACGCTGGCGGAGCTGGCGGCGCTGCGCAGGAGCGGGGGACGCCCCGACGACGAGGACGCCCCCTCCGGCGCGACCGGCTTCTACCTGTAACCCCGGGCTCAGGCCGCCGCCTTGGCGAGGGCCTGCTCGAAGTCGGCCCACAGGTCGTCCGGGTCCTCCAGGCCGACGGCGACGCGGACGGTGCCCTCCCCGATGCCGGCGGCGGCGAGCGCGGCGGCGTCCAGCTGCCGGTGCGAGGTGCTGGCCGGGTGCATCACCAGCGTCGCCGCGTCGCCCAGCGACACGGCCAGCGACGCCACCCGCACCGATTCGATGAACGCCCGTCCGGCCGCGCGCCCGCCCGCCAGGTCGAACGACAGCACGCCGCCGTAGCCGCCGGACAGCAGCCGGCCCGCCAGCTCGTGCTGCGGATGGCCGGGCAGCCCCGGATGGCGGACGCCCGCGACCGACGGGTGGGCGGCCAGGCGCCGGGCCAGCTCCAGCGCGGTGGCGCACTGCCGCTCGACGCGCATCGGCATCGTGACCAGGCCGCGCAGCAGCAGCCAGGCGGCGAACGGGTCGGCGGTGGCGCCCAGCTCGACGGCGTGGTCCCACACGCGGCGGTGCACGGCGGGGTCGGCGAACACCGCGACCCCGCCGACGATGTCGCCGTGCCCGCCCATGTACTTGGTAGCCGAGTGCACCACGATGTCGGCGCCGTGGTCGAGGGGGCGGCACAGCAGCGGCGCGAAGGTGTTGTCCACGACGGTGGTGACCCCGGCCTCGCGGGCGGCGGCGGCCAGCGCGGGGATGTCGGCCACCTGCGTCATGGGGTTGGCGATGGTCTCCAGGTACAGCAGGCGGGTCGCGGGGCGCAGTGCGGCGCGCACCTCGCCGGCGTCCTGGCCGGAGACCTCGGTGACCTCGACGCCCCAGCGCTCGCGCAGGTCGCGCAGCAGCGCCCACGTGCCGCCGTACAGGCCGGACTGGGCGATCACGTGGTCGCCGGTGCGCAGCAGCGCCATCAGCACGGCGCTGATCGCGCCCATCCCGGAGGCGGCCGCGTACGCGCCGGCGCCTCCCTCCAGTTCGGCGACGGCGTTCTCGAAGGCGCGCACGGTGGGGTTGCCCATGCGCCCGTACAGGTAGGCGGCGCGGGGGCCGTCGAACGCCGCGGCCATGGCGTCGGCGTCGTCGAAGGCGAACAGGTGCCCCTGGTAGAGGGGGACGTTCAGCGGTCGGCTCCCGACGGGCGTCTCGATGGGCGGGTGGACGGTCCGCGTCTGCGGATGCTGTCCGTTCGAGGGTTGTACGTCCGGTGATGGGGTGTTCGTCGGGTATGCGTCGCTCATGACACCAGGGTGCGGGCGGGACGCACGGCGCCGACAGATCCAATCACGAAGAGTGGCCCGGGCCGCGTCCCCGTGAACACCGCGGCACCGGACCACCGTCGACCGGTCAGGGCGTCCCGGGCGCCATGAAAGGCCCGTCCCCGATTCCCGCTCCGGATCGCCAACCCCGCAAGACGTACCGGAACGGGCCGGGCCGGGCGCCGCGGGCCGCCCCATGACCGGAGTACCGAGGATCGCCCGGCGGCGATGTTTTTGACATCCGGGACAACACCGGTAATCGACCCGGATTTCACTACGGGGTGGCCGGCTCCCCGACCACGTAGGTGGTGGCGCTCAGTGGAACGCGGCGGCGTACAGGCGCCGGTACGCGCACCGCAGACCGGGGAGATCACTGACCGGCTCGGGGAACACCACCCGCACGTCCGCGGTCCACGGCGCCGCGCCGTCCTCCCCGGGGCGGGTGCAGCGCAGCCACATGCCGAACCGGTCCAGGGCCAGCGGCCGCACCGTCTCGGCGCGCGCGACGGCCGCGAGCCCCTCGTTCCAGGGCGCCTCCGGCCCGGCCGGGGCCCGGCCGCCGACCAGTCCGCGCACCAGCGCCGCCAGCTCGTCGCGGTGGTGGCCGTCGAGGTGGGACAGCACCCCCGCCTCGACGACCACGAACGGGTCGGGCGCGGCGGCGGCGTACTCCTCCGCTTCGACGGTGGCGCCGCCCCAGGGGTCCTCGATCTCGACCTCGGCGACCTCCAGCGCCAGCAGCCGCCACGGCCCGGTTCCGTACGCGTTGCGACCTGCGGCCCGGATGCCGAGGACCTCGGGCCGCGGGTGCAGGCGCGCCAGCACCGCCGCCGCCCGCCGGCGCGCGTCGGCGGGGACCTCGACGAGCCAGCCGTGCAGCCAGGCCCGCCCGCGCACCCGGTCGGGGAACGGCACCGGCGCCACGTCGCCGATCTGCAGGACGGCGGGCAGATCGGGCTCGGCGCGCAGGGCGGCGGCGACGGGCGACGCGGCCTCGACGAGCAGCAGCGGGCGGCCGTCGGGGTCGGTGGCGTGCGCCGGCACGGGTGCGTACGGCACGTCCGGCACCATCAGGGCGCCGTCGGCGACCCCGTAGGCCAGGGTGCGCGCCCGCTCCCCCGCCGTCGGGCGGGACGGCCGGCCCCGCCGCCCGGGGCGCGCGCCCGCCCCGTCGTGCGGCTGCTCGCTCACGGCTGGCTGGTCGCTCACGACCCCTCCTCGGCATGTAGGTTAGGCTTACCTAACTAAGGTTTACCTAATCATCCGAGGAGGACCGTGAACAACCCCCGGCCCAAGATCAAGCCGTCCCGGTCGCTCGGCATCCCGCTGACCCCCAAGAGCGTCAAGTACTTCGAGGCCCGCCCCTACCCGCCCGGCGAGCACGGGCGCGACCGCAGGCAGGAGTCGGACTACAAGCTGCGGCTGCGCGAGAAGCAGCGGCTGCGCGCGCAGTACAACATCCGCGAGGCCCAGCTGCGCAACGCCTTCGCCAAGGCCGCCAGGTCCGCGGGCAAGACCGGCGAGGCCCTGCTGGTGGACCTGGAGCGCCGCCTGGACGCGCTCGTCCTGCGCGCCGGGTTCGCCCGCACCATCTACCAGGCCCGCCAGTTCGTCGTGCACCGGCACGTGCTGGTGAACGGGCGCCGCGTGGACCGGCCGTCGTTCCGCGTCCGGCCCGGCGACGTGATCTCCATCGCGGCGCGCAGCCGCACCATGGCGCCGTTCGTCGAGGCGGCGGCGGGCGCGCACGCCGAACGCGTCCCGCCGTACCTGGAGGTGCGGCACGAGGCGCTCGCCGCCCGGCTGACCCGGCTGCCCACGCGCGCGGAGATCCCGGTCGTGTGCGACGAGCAGCTCGTCGTCGAGCACTACTCCCGCTGAGTCCGGCCGCCCCCCGCCTCTGGACAGGTCTCCACCTCCATCGGCTAGCATCAACCTAGCGATTGCTTGGTGACCGATGGGGAGGCCCCAGGACATGATCGAATTCCACCCCGTGACCCGGAACATCGGCGCCGAGGTCACCGGCGTCGACATCGGCAAGCCGCTCGACGAGGAGCAGGTGCAGACGATCCGGCAGGGCCTGCTCGACCACATGGTGCTGTTCTTCCGCGACCAGCACATCACCGACGAGCAGCACGTGGCGTTCGCCAGGCGGTTCGGCACCGCCAACCTGCCGCCCATGGACGTCTCCGGCGGGCCCGTGCACGTCCTGGACCAGACCGATCCCAAGGGCGAGGGCGGCGACTCCTGGCACAGCGACAACACCTTCATGAAGACCCCGCCCATGGGCTCGCTGCTGCGCGCGGTCATCCTGCCCGACGTCGGCGGCGACACCCTGTGGGCCAACATGTACCTGGTGTACGAGTCGCTGGCGCCCTGGCTGCGGCGGCTGTGCGACGAGCTGTACGCCGAGCACGACCTGACCATGTCGGTCACCAAGGCGATCGACAAGGGGCACCGGCTGGACCTGCGGGAGATGCAGGAGAAGAACCCGCCGGTCATCCACCCGGTGGTGCGGGTGCACCCCGAGACCGGCCGCAAGGCGCTGTACGTCAACCGCTCGTCGGTCACCCGGCTGGTCGGCCTGTCGCGCCGGGAGAACGAGCAGATCCTGCCGCTGCTGTTCGACGCCGTCCGCGACCCCCAGTTCCAGGTGCGGCTGCGCTGGCGCGTCGGCACCCTGGCGTTCTGGGACAACCGCCCCACCCAGCACTACGCCGTGGCCGACTACACCCAGCGCCGCAAGATGCACCGCGTCACCATCAACGCGCCCGCCGAGATCGACGACGGCGTGCCCAAGGGCCCCGGCGGCGTCACCGGTGCCGACGCCCCCGCCGAGACCGCCGCCGCCCGCTATCTGTGACACCGCCGCCGACGCGCCGCGCCCGGCGCCGGCCGGTCCCGGCGCGGTGCGGCACCTGACGCGGCATCCGAGGCGGGGCCTTCGAACGTCGAGGGGCGCTCGCCGCCGCGAGGCCCCTCGTCCTCATTCGCGCGGCAGCAGGGCGAGCAGGTTGCGCTCGCCGGATCCGGTGAGGCGCAGGACCCGGCTCCCCGGTTCGCGGGTGAGCCACTCGCGCTCGAACAGCCCCGACAGCAGGGCGGCCCCCAGCGCGCCGCCGAGGCGGTAGCGCCCCTGCGTCCAGTCGCGGCAGGCGAAGCCCAGGTGGCGGCGCCCCGCGGGCAGCGCGGTGAGCCCCACCCCGAGGTCGATGAAGGCGCGTTCGGCCTGCTCCCCGAAGTCCACGTTGCCGTCGTCGTCCTGGTGCAGCGCGTCGCGCCGCAGAAGCCACTCGTACAGGCGGACGCCGAGCTCGCCGGCGAGGTGGTCGTAGCAGGAGCGGCAGTAGGCGAGCGCGGCCCGGCGGTTCGGCGCGGTGCAGCTCGCACTGCACCACGCCGCGGGCGCGTTCGTCGGTGCCCGGCATGACGCTGTGGCTCTTGCTGATCCAACGCGTGGGACCGGGCCGCGCCAGCGTCGCCCAGTTCATGCCGCCGCTGTTCAGCGTCGCCCTCGGCATGGTCTTCCTCGGCG
The DNA here is from genome assembly GCF_039539665.1 of Actinomadura keratinilytica. Taxonomy (NCBI): domain Bacteria; kingdom Bacillati; phylum Actinomycetota; class Actinomycetes; order Streptosporangiales; family Thermomonosporaceae; genus Actinomadura; species Actinomadura keratinilytica. The sequence goes on along the minus strand of NZ_BAABDO010000013.1, from coordinate 48,732 downwards.
AGAGCGTTTCGCTGCTCGCCCTGCTCGCCGTGCTCCCGGTCGCCGTGAGCACGATCCCGACGACGCGCCCGTGAGCGGCGGGCCGCCCGCGCGCACGTCAGCCGAGGCTGCCGAGCTCGGCGCGGGCGCGCTCGCCCAGGACGGCGAGCGCCTCGACGAGCCGGCGCCGCTGCTCGGGCGCGAGCGGCCCGGCGAAGTGGCGGTCCAGGGTGGCGCCGTGCACCTGGAGCGCCTCGGCCAGCTTGGCGCGTCCGGCGTCGGTCAGCTCCACCAGCTGCCGCCGCCGGTCGCCGGGCGCGGCGTGCCGCCGCACGTACCCGGCCGCCTGCATCCGGTCGACCAGCCGGGTCATGCCGCCGCTGGTGAGGATCAGCTGCTCGGCCAGGCTGCCCATGGTGAGCGGGCCGTCGGCCTCCGACAGCCGCAGCAGCACCTCGAACGCCACATGCCGGATGCCGCAGCGGCGTTCCAGCTCGCGGCCCGCGATGCGCTCCAGCAGCGTCGCCGCCTCCAGCAGCACGCCGAACTCGCGGACCACCCCGTCCCCCTCCGCGGGCGTCCCCATCCCCGCCTCCTCCCCCGTCCCGGCCCCTGACAACGCACGTGCGCCCCGTACGACTTCCGCACAGGGCGCACACTGCCACAATCCCGGCTCAGTCGTCGCCACCGGCCTTGCCGTCTGCGCCGGATTCGCCCTCCTTGCCGGTGGAGGACGCGCTGGGCGACGCGGACGGGGAGCCGCTCGGCACGCTGCCGAGGGTGCCGCTGTCGCGGTTCTGGTCGTTGACGCCCGAGGCGTACTGCCGGGTCACCTTCCACTCACCGTCGATCTTGGACAGCGCCAGGCGGAGCAGCGTGGCGGGCTCCTCGGCGGACTGCCCCGCGTTGCTGACCGTGATGTCGACCGAGATGACGGCGGTGGCGAACCGCTCGTCCACGGTGCCCACGAACACCTGGCTGGTCTTGGAGCGGAACTCGCCCTTGGGGCTGTTCTTGAAGAGGCCGTCCAGGTTCGACAGCAGCGTGCTCTTGGTGTACTCCAGCAGGTCGCCGCCCATCAGCCGCTGCGCCCGCGCCATGTTCTGCCGGTAGTTGGAGGCGTTGTAGGTCAGCGCCGCGTCGCCGTAGGCGGCGGCGACCTTGGCGACCTCGTCGCGCTCGTCCTCGGCGGACGACCGGGCGGACGCGCTGCGCCACTGCCAGAGGGCCACGGTCGCCAGCACGGCGACCAGCAGCACCACGGCCACGGCCTGCCCGGTTGTGAACCCGAGGAAGGTCCGGTGCGGTGGCCGCCCGGCCTTCTCGCCGGGCGCCTCCGCGGGCGGGTCGGCGGACGGTTCCGCGGATGCGCCGGCGGTCTTGCGCGCCGGCTCGGGGGGTGTCGCGGTGTCCTCGGCGGCCCGCTCCTCCTCGTCATCCGCGTCGGGCTCCTCGGCCTCGGCGGGGGAGGTCTCCTCCGCCGGGCGGGCCTTGGCGGCGGCGGGCTTCGGGGCGGGCCCGGCGGCCCGCTCCTCCTCGGCCTCGATGGCGTCCAGGATCCCGTCGAGGTCCTCGTCGTCGAGCACCTCGATGACCCGCACGCGGCGCCTGCGGCGCGGCCGGTCGGCGGACGCGGCTCCCTTGCCGCCCGGGCGCTCCGCGGCCGTGTTCTCGCTGTCTGTCACTTCGGATGCTCCTCGGGGTCGGGGTCATCTCCTGCCGCGCCGCAGGCGGGACAGGACGGGGACGGAGCCCGCCGCCACCCTGATCAGCACCAGCACGGCCAGCAGCGGCGGCAGGTACAGCAGCCACCCGGGCGGCCCCCCGGACCCGTCCTGCGCGGACCGGCCGGCGGCGTTGCGCGCCTGCAGATCGCCATCGGCCTGCTGGACGGACGGGTCGTGCGTGGGGATGGTCTCCCCCGGGTCCTCGGCCTTGTAGGGCTTCTGCTCGGTCACGCCGGGCCGCCGGCCGTCCGGGCAGTCGGGGATCGGCGACACGCGCGGCTGCGGCAGCGGGTAGCGGTACTCCAGGGCGGCCTGCTCCTTGAGGGTCACCAGGAAGACCACGTTCAGCACCGGCAGGCCCCGGTCCTGGCCGACGACGTTGCGCAGCACCTCGTTCAGCTGCGGGGCCATCTCCAGCGTCCGGCGCAGGTCGTCCAGCGGGTCGGGGTTGTGCCGCCGGATGCCCCAGTTCGCCAGGGTGTCGACGGCGCACTCGAAGTCGGGCGTGGTCTCGTCCAGCAGTCCGTTGACGGTGTCGAGCAGCTCGGGGCCGTCGTCGCGCAGCCGGGTCAGCTCGCCGCGGACCTGCCGCAGCGCCGCGGTCAGCGCGGCCAGGTCGTCGATGCCCTCGCCGAGCCGGCCGCGGTTCCGGTTGAGCACCTCGGTGATCTTGCCGAGGTCGCGGGTGAGGCCGTCCAGCAGCTCGCTGTTGCCCGCGAACGCGGCGGTGAGCCGGTCGGAGCCGCGGATGATCTGCCGCAGCGAGCCGTCCCGGCCGGACCAGCCCTCGGCCAGCTCGTGGGTGAGGACGCGGGCGTCGTCGGGGTCGATGGCCTCCAGCGAGTCCAGGACGGAGTCGAACAGGTCGCTGTACTTGGGCGGCACCGTGGTCTTCGACACCGGGATCACCGCGCCCGGACGCAGCGGCGGCGCGTCGCCCTGCCCCGGGCCGGGCGTCAGCTCGACCACCGGCTCGCCGACGGCCGACTTGCGCGCCGCGGCGGCGGTGACGCCCTGCGGGATCCGCACGCCGCGTTCGATGTCGAGCCGCACCACCACCCGGTCGCCGGCCAGCCGCACCGAGTCGATCTTGCCGACGCGCACGCCGAGGTAGTCCACCTCGAAGCCCGGGTGCAGGCCCGGCGACGACTCGAACTCCACGGTGATGCGGTAGGGCCGGTCGATGAAGTCGAAGCGGACGACGTTGCGGAACGCCCAGACCACCATCACCACGCCGAGGACGGCGAACACCAGCAGGTTGATCGCGACGCGCCGGGTCATCGTGGCCGTCCTCCCAGCAGCTCGCCGATATCGGGCAGGGCGTTCTCCTGCGCGCCGGGCTGCTTCCCGGACGCCTTCTCCGGCCGCGCCCCGCCGCCGCTGCTCCCGTTCGCCTTGCTCCCGCCGGTGTTCCCGCTGGGGACGACCGGGGTGCCGTCCGGCCACACGATCTTCAGCAGCGGATAGATCAGCAGCTGGCCGTCGTAGGTGGCCAGCGGCAGCTTCCGGGTGAACGTCACCAGCCCGTCGACCAGGTCGGTGAGCCGCCGCCGGTTGGCGGCCAGGGAGGCCAGCACCGGGTCCAGGTCGCGCAGCAGCTCGCGGAACCGCCGGACGCGGCCCTCAAGCACCTTGTCGTTGAGCTGGACCGCCAGGTCGGTGAGCCGCCGCACCGTCGTGAGGATCTCCTCCTTGTTGTCGTTGAGCAGCCGGGTCGTCTTCGCCAGCTCGGCGGGGGTGCGTTCCAGCTCGTCGCCGCCCGCGGCCAGCGACCGGCCCAGCCGGGCGAGCCGGTCCACCGACCGGCCGAGCTCGGCCCGCTGCCGGGCGAAGGTCGCCAGCAGGTCGCCGCTCTTGGCCACGGCGGTGTTCAGCCGCCCGCCGTTGCCGTCCAGGGCGGTGGCCCCGGCGTTGACGACGGCCGCCACGTCGTCGCCGGCCAGCGCCTTCAGCAGCGGCCCGGCCTGCCCCACCACCTGCTCGAACGACGGCTGCACGCCGGTGTCGGCGATCTCGGCGCCGTCGGCCAGGAACGGGCCGCGGTCGGTGCGGCCGCCGGGCGGCAGCACCAGGTCGACGTAGTTCTCGCCGAGCAGCGAGGTCACCTTGATCTCGGCGCGGGTGCCGCGCGGGATCCGGTACTCGTCCTTGATCGACATGGTGACCGTGGCCGTGAAGGTGCGCTTGTCCAGCCGCACCCCGGTCACCGTGCCGACCTTGACGTCCGACATCTGCACGCTGTGCCCGGTGACGAGCCCCTGCACGTCGTCGAACGTCGCGGTCAGGGTCAGCCCGCCCCGGGGCGCGCCGGCGGTCCGGATGGAGCAGCCGGCGAGCAGCGCGGCGACCAGCGCGCACACGGCCGCCACCGCCCCGGCGTTCGCCTTGGTCATTCGCCGCCTCCCCGCGTTCCGTTCTGCCAGGGGCAGTTGGAGTTGGGCGGGGGCAGCGGGCAGGCGACGTCGTCGTCGTCCAGCAGCCCCTTGAGCCAGGTGCGCAGGAACGCGTCGGTGGTGAAGCGGATCTGCAGCGACTTGTTCTCGGGGTTGTAGCCGCCGATCACCGCCTCGTTGAGACCGGGCAGGGCCTCGATCAGCTGGGCGACCTGCCGGGAGTTGCCCCGCAGCATCAGCGCGGTGCGGGTGAGCACGGCCAGGTCGGACGGCAGCCGCCCCTTGTACTTGTCGAGCAGCTTGCCGCCGTTGTCGGCCAGGGCGAGGATGCCGCGGATCAGGTCCTGCAGCTCGCCTCGTTCGGCGCTGAGCACCCGGGTGGCCGCGGCGAAGTCGTTGATCATCTGGCCGAGCACCTGCTCGCGTCCGCGCACCACCCCGGCCAGGCGGTCGAGGTTGCGCGCCACCTCGATCAGCTCCCTGTCCTGCCCGGCGACGTTCTCCACCAGGCGGGCGCTCTGCTCCAGCGCGGCGTTGAACTCGCGGCCGTTGCCGGCGAAGGAGCGGGCGGCGCGGTCGAGCGCGCTGCGGGTCTTGGTGGGGTCCAGCGCCGTGGCCAGGTTGGTGAACGAGGTGAGCGCGTCGTCGACCTCCACGGGCACGTGCGTGCGCTCGATGGGGATCACGTCGCCCGTCTCCACCGGCATGCCCGGCTTCCACGCCGGGTGCAGGATCAGGTTGCGCTCGCCCACCAGGTTCAGCGGGACGATCGACGCCCGCACGCCGCGCGGCAGCCGGATGTCGCGGCGCAGGTGGAAGGTGACCTTGACGCGGTCGCCCTGGGGTTCGACGCGGTCCACCAGGCCCACGTCCGCGCCCATGATCTTGACCTTGGACTCCGGGTAGAAGGAGCGGGCCTTGGCGAAGTAGACGGTCATCGTGCGCTGCCCGGCGGCGGGGCGCGGGACGAGCGAGCATCCGCCGAGCGACGCCGTCAGCAGCAGGCACAGCCCCGCCAGGAGCGTTCTGCGCAGGGCGGCGGGTCCGGGTGTCATCAGTCGCCCCCTTCCCGCCCGGTGGACGGGCGCCGCGTGGAGATGGGGCCGGGCGGCTGCAGCGGGCCCAGGCCGATCAGCACCCCTTCGATCCAGTCGCCGTTGCCCTTGACGCCCGCGACCTGCAGCAGCGTCGGGCCGATCAGCGCGAAGTCGGTGTTGAGGGCGTCCATGTTGGGGGCCAGGCGGGTGGTGAGCAGGTGCAGGTCGTCCAGCAGGCCGTTGATCTCCCGCTGGTTGCGTTCGATGACCTCGGACAGGGTGCGCACGGTGCGGCTGCCCTGCCCGATGGTGGCGGCCAGCTCGTCGCGCCGCCGCGCCAGCGCCCGCAGCAGCACCTGCCCGGCGCTGACGATCTCGCGGAGCTGCTCGTCCTTGGCGGCCAGCGTGCCGGTGACCTCGCGGCTGCCGGCGATGAGCCGGCGCACCTCGGGCCAGCTGTCGTTGAGGGTGCGCGACAGCTCCTGCACGTTGACCAGCATGCGGCGCAGCTTCGGCGCGTCCGGCGACTCGATCTTGTTGATCTCGTCCAGCAGCTTGTCGACGCTGCGCCGGTCGAGCCGGCCGACGATGTTCTGGGCGCCCTCGATGGCGTCCGGGACGGTGTACGGCACGCTGGTGCGCTCCACCGGGATGCGCCGCCGCGACCGCGGCAGGTCGGCCATCTTCGGCTCGCCGACCGGGCCGGACAGGCGCAGGTAGCGGCCGCCGAGCAGGGTGGTGGTCTGCACGTCGGCGTGGGTCTGCGGGCCGAGGTCGATCCCGGCGTCGACGTGCCAGGTGATGATGACGTGGCCGTTGTCGAAGTCGGGTTCGACGGAGGTGACGCGCCCGACCTTGACCCCGGCGACCCGCACGTCCTGGCCGGGTTTCAGGCCGCCGGTGTCGGTGAACACCCCGCTCATGGTGTAGCCGCGGTCGAACAGGTGCAGCTGCCCGACCGCGAAGGCGAACACGCAGCCCGCCGTCAGCGCCGACAGCGTCACGATCGCCACGATCCGGTGGTTGACGTCGCGCAGGGACTTCAGTGCCATCAGCGACCACCCCGCAGGATGCGCCTGAGCTGTTCGAGGTCCTCCTTGGTGGGCCCGTTCGACGTCGCGGACGCGCCGCCGCCGCTCTGCGAGCCCGGCAGCTCCATGGGGAACGGGCACGGCCCCTGGACGACGTTGAGGCACAGCGCGTTGGTGCGCATGAAGTGGCCCCCGTTGACGGCGGCGAACAGCTGCCGCATCGTCAGCGGGAGCTGCTGGACCATCTTCTCCAGCTGGTCGACGTTCTGGCGGAAGGTGTCGGCGAGCACCCCGAGGTTGCGGATGATCCGCGACAGCTGGGCGTCGTTGCCGCCGAGCACCTTGTTGAGGTCGGTGGTGACGCCGGCGATCTGCACGACGGCGTCCTCCAGCAGCCGGTGGTTGCCCGCGAAGACCCGGGTGAGCTCCCTGAGGTTGTCGACGGCGGCCGCGATCTGCTTGTCGCGGGTGGCGATGGCGGCGGAGACGGTCTCGTAGTCGTCGATCATCCGCTCGATGGTCTGCCGGCGGGCGGCGAACGTGCCGAGCAGCGCGTCCAGGTTGTCGATCATCTGGTTGACGCTGTGCGCGTTGCCGTCCAGCGCCTGCGCCAGCGCGAACAGGATCTTGTTGAGCTGGTCGGGGTCCAGGTTGCGGGTGAGCGGGCCCAGGCTGTCGACGATCTCGCCCAGGTCGACGACCGAGCGGGTGTGCGGCACCCGCGCGCCGTCGCCCAGCCGTGCGGGGCTGGTGCCGGGCTCCAGGTACACCACGCGCTGCCCGGCGACGTTGCGCCAGCGGATGGCGGCGGTGGAGTCGGCGGGGACGCGCACGTCGTCGTCGATCGCCATGCGCACCACGGCCTTGCCGTCGCGCACCCTGATGTCCTCGACGCGGCCCACCGGGGCACCGGCGATCTTCACGACATCGCCCTCCAGCAGGCCGGTGACGTCGTCGAACACGGCGGTGAGCTGGTAGCGCGGGCGCAGGCTGGTGCCCAGGACCTGCTGGCCGATGAAGAACGTCAGCAGCAGCGTCAGCGCGGCGAACACCGCGAACTTCAGCGTGACGCCGGGCGCCGGGCCGCGGGCGCCGCGGCTCCGGCCGCGCCGGACGCCCAGTCCGCGCAGGACGATGCCGCCCAGCCCGCTCACCGCTGCACCACCGTCGTGATCGGCTGCTGGAACGCCGTGCGCGCCGGCCGGGTCGGGCACAGGTCGACGAACGTCTGGCACAGGTCGAGCGGCAGGGTGTTGACGACCTGCCCCAGCAGGGTGCCCTCCGGGCCCTGCACGCGGATGACCCGCGACAGCATCGAGAAGAACCCGTTGAGGTTGTCCAGCATCATCGGCATGTTGCGGCGGCCGGAGGCCAGCACGGACGCGGTGTCGCCCGCCCCGTCGACGATCTTGCCGAGGTCGGCGCCGTGGCCTTCGAGGGACGTGCCGACCTTGCCGGCCAGTTCCGCGGACTGGTCGAGCAGCTGCGCCACCTTGTCGGGGCGTCCGCTGAGCGCGGGCGAGACCCGGTTGAAGTCGCGGGACAGGGCGGCGAGGGTGTCGCCCCTGTCGGCGAGCTCGCCGGACAGGCCGTCCAGGTCGCCGATCAGCCGCCGGATGACCGCGCGGTTGGCGTGCGCGGCGTCGATCACCTTGGCGCCGTTGTCGATGGCGCGGCGCAGCGCGGGCCCCTCCCCGGACAGCCCCGCGCCGAACGTGCGCAGGATGGCGGTCACCTCGTCGGGGTCGACGGCCCGGGTCAGCCGGTAGGCGGGCCAGGCGGTCTCCGACAGCTCGCGCGGGTCCTCGGTGCGGGTGATGCGTCCGCCGTCGGCCAGGTAGGGGCCCCTGCCCTCGTCGCGGCCGAGGTCGAGCGCCAGGTCCTTGGGTCCGAACACCGACACCGGTTCGATGCGGGCGCTGGTGGTGGCGGGGACGCGCACCCCCTCGTCCAGCCGCAGCCGCACCGTCACCCGGCCGTCGCGCTCCAGGGTCACCCGGTCGACGGTGCCGACGGTGATGCCGCGGATCTTCACGTCCGACCGGCCGGGGTCCAGGCCCTGCCCGGCGCGGCCGAACGAGGCGGTGTAGTACGTCGAGCCGGAGGTGTCCTCCCGGGCCCCGGCGGCCGCCGCCAGCGCGGCGGCGGCGAGCACGCCGGTGCCCAGCAGGCCGAACATCAGCCGCGTCCGGCCCGACAGGGGCTCTTCGCTCATCGGCGCCTCCCGTCGGCCGGGGCGCCGCCGCTCCGGGCGCCGCTCATCCGGTCAGCCTCACGGTGCCGCCGTGGCCCCAGAAGATGTAGGACAGGACCAGGTTCGTCAGGATCATCAGGATCGTCGACTCCCGGATCGCGCGGCCCGCCGCCACCCCGACGCCGACCGGCCCGCCGGCCGCGTAGTAACCGCGGTAGCAGTGCACGAACATCACGATGAACGCGAACACCGCGACCTTGACGGCGCTGTAGAACACGTCGATCGGCGGCAGGTAGAGGTGGAAGTAGTAGTCGTAAATGCCGGGCGAGAGCCCGAAGTACTCGATGGTGATCAGCCGGGTCGCGGCGAACGCCGTGAACAGTGACACCAGGTACAGCGGCACCAGCGCGATCACCCCGGCGGCGACCCGGGTGCACACCAGGTAGGCCAGCGAGTTGATGCCCATGACCTCCAGGGCGTCGATCTCCTCGGAGATGCGCATCGCCCCGATCTCGGCGGTGAAACCGGTGCCCACCTGCGCCACCAGTGCCACCCCGGCGATGATCGGGGTGACCTCGCGGACATTGGAGTAGCTGGCCACCAGGCCGGTGAACGCCTCGGCGCCGATGCGCTCCAGCCCCGGGTAGCCCTGCAGGCCGACCATGGCGCCGGTGGCCAGCGACATGGTGGCGATCACGAAGATCATGCCGCCGCCGATCACCAGCGCGCCCACCCCGACGGTGATGTCGCTGACCTGGCGGGCCAGCGTCCTGCCGTACTTGCGCCGCAGCACGATGTCCACCGCCAGGTGGTACAGCACGCGGCCGAGGAACACCGGCAGGTTCAGCGAGGCGCCCAGGCCGGCGGCGCGCCCGCGCACCGCGCGGCCGATCCTGCGTACCGGGGAGATCGCGACCATTCAGAACCTCGGGGGGAAAAGGACCTGGTAGATCATGGTGATCACGTAGTTGGCGGTGAACACCACGATCGAGGTGACCACCACCGCCCTGTTGACCGCGCGGCCCACGCCGACCGGCCCGTAGTCGCAGTTCATGCCCATGTGGCAGGCCACCGCCGCGGCGATGAACCCGAAGACCCACGCCTTGAACAGGGTGACCGCGAGGTCGGAGAACTGCAGCAGCGTGGTGGCCCCGTCGAAGAACGCGCCGGGGCTGACCCCCTGCTGGACGACGTTGAAGTAGTAGCCGCCGAGCACCCCGGCCAGGATCACCACCGAGCACAGCAGCGCCGACACCGTGCTGGCCGCCCACAGCCGCGGCGTGACCAGCCGGTGCACGGGGTTGATGCCCATCACCTCCAGCGCGGCCAGCTCGTCGCGGATGTTGCGGGCGCCCATGTCGGAGGTGATGGCCGAGCCGCCCACCCCCGACACCAGCAGCGCCGCGGCCAGCGGCGCCACCTGCTGGATCATCGCGGCGACCAGCAGCGCGCCGGTGCCGGACTGCGCGCCGAGCTGCCGGGCGATGTCGCCGACCTGCAGCGAGATGGTGGCGCCCAGCGGGATGGCGATCAGCATGACCGGCAGGCTGGTCACCCGGGCCAGGAACCAGCACTGCTCGATGAACTCGCCCCACCACCGGCGCAGGTCCCAGGTGCGGCGCAGCCCCTCCAGGAACGTCACGCACAGCAGGCCGGTCTCGTCGAGCGCCCTCTCGACGCGCCGCCGGGCCAGGTCGGGTGCCCGCGCTAGGCCCGTGACGAGCGAGGGGGCCATCAGCCGGATCCCTCCCCTGCGGGGGCGGGGGGAAGGAACATGCCAGCCCTCCTTCGTGCTCGGACGCCGGTCCGATACCTCACCCCGTTCCCTCCCGCCGCACGCAGCCCCGGGAGCACAGGTGTGATCTAGAGCACTCTAGGCCAGAAAGCTCTAAGAAGCGAGTACTTACTTCTGATATACAGGGCGGCTACGATCGTCCGGTGCGAACACCCACGCCGAGGTGCGTAGACGATCCCCTGGTCAGCGGGGTGCAGGAGCGCTGGAGCGAACGCGGACTGCCCGGCGCGCCCTGGCCGTTCATGGCGATGTGCTCGGTGGCCCGGCTCCACCATCTCCTCACCAAGGCCCTGGAGGCGGAGCTGAAACGGCTGGATCTCGGCCGCACCGGCTACTTCCTGCTGACCATGCTGGCGCTGACCCGCGAGGGCCACGCCCGGCTCGGCACCCTCAGCAGGCTGATGCTGCTGCACCCGACGACGGTGAAGCTGACCGTCGACCAGCTGGAGGAGGCGGGCCTGGTCACGCGCCGCCCGCACCCCACCGACCGGCGCGCCACCCTGGTGTCCATCACCGAGGAGGGACGGCGGCGCGCCGCCGCGGCCAACGAGGCGCTGGAGTCGCCCGACGGCGCCCTCGGCGCGTTCGCCGGACGGCACCGCGAGATCTTCGACGCCCTGCAGCCGGCCCGTCTGGCGGCCGGCGACGCCGACCTGTGACCCCGCCCCGCCCGCCGTCATGGCCTGAACCGGACGGTGCACCGGGTGCGTACAGGCGCAGCGAAGGCCGAACCCGACAGGCGATAAGGCAAAGTACTCCCATGCCTCGAAGTCACGGCACGCGCAGACGTACCCCCGCGCCACGTCCCGCGGAACGCTCCCGGCACGGACGCGCGGGGCGGGCGGCAGGCCGCGCGGGAGGCGCGCCCCACGAGCCCGGGCCCCCGTACGAACCCTCGTACGAGACGGGCGGATACGAGACCGGCCCGTACGGGACGGCCGGGTACGGCCCCTACGACGATCCCCCGCCCCACGAGGCCGACGCCGAGCCCCCGGCCCCGCGGCGGCGCAAGCGGCGCCGGCTCCTGAGGGTGCTGACCAGCAACGTCACCATCACCGTCGTGGCCATCGCGGCGGTCATGGCGGCCGTCGTGGCGGTCGACTGGCACCGGTTCGCCGGCGACCCCGAGCCGCCGCCGGGCGCCGGGGACCTGTCGACCAACGACATGCTGGCGCTGATGACCGCCTCCGACATGGACCCCGTCGCCGCCGACGCCATCGCGCAGGCCAAGAAGCGGGCCTACGAGCGGCACCAGCGCGAGCTGAAGGCGCTGCGCGAGAAGGCCGAGCGGGACGCCGCCGCCCGCGCCAAGCTCGCGGCGGAGAAGGAGCGCGAACGGCTGGCCCGGTCCAACCCCACCGCCGCGCAGAACAAGGCGTACGGCAAGAAGATGAACGCCCTCAAGGGGTGGAGCCGCTGCTGGCCGTCCCTGGAGATCCTCTGGACGCGCGAGAGCAGCTGGAACGAACGCGCCGTGAACCCGTCCAGCGGCGCGTACGGCATCCCCCAGGCGCTGCCCGCCTCCAAGCTGGCCAGCGCGGGCGCGGACTGGCGCACCAGCTCCCCCACCCAGATCGCCTGGGGCCTCGGCTACATCAAGGCCCGCTACAAGGACCCCTGCCGGGCGTGGGCCTTCTGGCAGCGCAACCACTGGTACTGACGGCCGGTGCCGAACCGCCGATCCCGAACAGGCCGGTTCGCGGCGGCCGGGTGAGGCACCATGTGTGCATGCGGACGAGCAGGGCCCGCACCGGGGCCAACGGCACGGGCGAGGGCACGGGACGGCAGTGGGCGCGGGCGGACGCCACCCGCCAGGCGCTGCTGACGGCCGCCCTGGAGGTCTTCGCCGACCGGGGCTACGCCGACGCCGGCATCGCCGAGATCGTCGAACGGTCCGGCATCAGCGTGGGCAGCCTCTACCACCACTACGGCGGCAAGGCCGGCCTGTACCTGGCGCTGTGGGAGGAGCTCAGCGCCGAGCAGGAGCGCAGCGCCGCCGAGGCGGTGGCCGCCGCCCGCCAGGCCGGCGAGCGCGCCCCGATCGCCCTGTTCATCGCCGGCGCCCGCGCCTACCTGCGGGTCTGCTGGGAGCGGCGGGAGGCCGCCCGGCTGTTCCACGGCGGGGAGGGCCCGTCCGGCTTCTCGCTGATGCGCCGCACCCGCGCCCGCCAGTGGGTCGGGCAGAACACCAAGCTGCTGCGCGGGGTCGCCGGCACCGGACGGCCCGAGCAGGTGCTCAGCCTGGTGCTGACCACCGTGATCGGCGAGGCGGGCCGGGAGATCGCGCTCGCCGACGACGAGGCGGACGCCAACGAGATCATCGAGGAGGTCTGCCGCATCCTGATCCGCCTGGCGGGCTGACCGGCGCTGCGGCCGCGCCGCCGGCCGCCGTTCTCCTGCCCGACCCCGCTGCGTACCGGTACCCTGACTGTCGGCCACGCGCACGCTGACAGGAGACGACGCCACATGCCCACCTCCACGTGGTTCCGGCTCAACGTCGCCAAGCGCGAGCGGGTCCTCGAAGTGGCGATGCGCGAGTTCGGCGAGCACGGGTACTCGACCGGCAGCCTGAACACCATCGCCCGCGAGGCCGGCATCGCCAAGGGCTCGTTGTTCCAGTACTTCTCCGACAAGCTCGAGTTCTTCGCGTTCGTGTGCGACGAGACGTCCCGGCGCATCCGCGAGGAGATGGAGCGCCGCATCTCCCGCCTGGACTTCGACCAGCCCTTCGACGACTGGCTGTTCGACGTCATGTGCGAGTGGACCGAGTACATGGCCGACCACCCGCTGGAGCGCGCGGTCACGGCGGCCACCAACTTCGAGCTCGACAACACGGTGCGCGAGGTGGTGCGCGACACCGCCAACCAGCACTACCTGCAGGTCATCCACCCGGCGCTGGAGCTGTGGCGCGAGCGCGGCGACATCCGCGAGGACGCCGACCTGGACGTGCTGGCGACGGTCATGCTGATGATGCTGCCGCATCTGGCGCTGGCCCCCTACTACGACGGTCTCGACCCCGTCCTCGGCCTGCGCGGCCGCACCGCGGCCGAGCAGCGCGCTGTCATCCGCCGCCTCATCACCGGCCTGCGCCCCCTCTTCGCGCCGCTCAAGTAGGCCGGTGAATCCTCTGCCGGCCCGTCGGCGCGGTGGGGCACTCCGCCGGTGACCGTTCCTCGGACCGAACTGCTGCTGCGCCAGCCGGACATCGCCTGGGCGCTGTTCGACCTGCACCTGAAGGAGCTCGACGACGCGGCGTGCCTGTGGGAGCCGGCGCCGCACTGCTGGACCGTCCGGCCGGACGAGCGGGGACGCTGGGTCGCCGACTGGCAGGTGCCCGAGCCCGACCCGCTGCCCGCCGTCGCGATCGGCTGGGTGACCTGGCACATCGGCTACTGGTGGACGACCGTCCTCGGGCACTGCTTCCGCGGCGGGGCGCCCGCGCGCGAGGAGATCGCCTGGCCCGGGTCCGCCGCGGCGGCGGCCGCGTGGCTGGGCGGGCTGAAGGACGCCTGGGCCGCGGAGCTGACCCGGCTCGCCGACGCCGACCTGGACTCCGCCGAGCGCACGGCCGGGCTGCCGTGGGGCGTGGAGATGACGCTGGCGGACGTGGCGGGCTGGGTGACCGTCGAGCTGACCAAGAACGTCGCCGAGGTCGGCCTGCTGCGCACCCTGTACGGCGCGCGAAACCGCACGTGAGAGGGTCGCCCACCGCCGACCGCCGGGGCGCGCCCGCCCGGCGCGCCCGAAGTGCTCGTCTGACGGGGGTTGAACCGGGCCGTGCGCTTCTGATCTGATCACTAGTCACGGATGCGCAACGACGGACCGGGGAGGCGGACGGGTGCTGTCGCGAACGGGGAGCGGAGCGGTCCTGGCCGGGCTCGGAGCGGCGGCTGTTCTGGGGGTGCTGGCTCCGCCCGTGCTGGCCGATCCCACCCCGTCGCCGAGCGGCTCGTCGTCCAGCGAGCCGTCCGCAGAGCCCACGTCACCGGAGCCCGCGCCGAGCGACCCGCCCGCAAGCGAGCCGCCGCCCAGCGATCCGCCCACCAGCACCCCGCCCACGAGCGAGCCGTCGCCCGGCGACCCGCCGAGCGGCGACCCGTCCCCCAGCGATCCGCCGTCCAGCGAACCGCCGAGTGAGAACCCGAAGACGCCGGTGCTGTCGGTTCGCGTGTCGGTGTCGAAGAAGTCGGTGCGGCCCGGCGAGTCGGTGACCGCCACCGCCAGGGTGAAGGCGGCCGCGGCGACGGCGCGGGAGACGCTGCTCAGCGTCAACGCCGCCGACGTGACGGTGAAACCGGGCAGCGTGGCGCTGGGCGAGGTCGGCGCCGCCGGGCGCACCGCGCGGGTGACGGTGCGGGTGCCGGCCGACGCGGGGCCCGGCACGGTGAAGCTCACCGCGAAGGTCACCGCGGCCAAGGCGAAGCCGGTGTCGCGGACGTTCACGTTCACGGTGGTCGAGGCGCCGTCGAGCGGCGGCGGCTCCGGCTCGGGCGCCGGCTCCGGGACGTCCCTGCCGACCGCCGCGGTGCCGCAGGTGGCGCCGCTGACCAACTCCTCGTTCCAGTCGGTGCCGGCGATCCGCGCGCCGCAGGTGGCGCTGCCGCCGGTGTCCGCGCCGCAGACGGCGCCGAGCCCGGAGCCGGTCACCCCCGTGGCGGGGCTGCGGGCCGTGCCGGACGACGGCTGGGACACCGGCGACCTGGCCGCGCTCCAGGCGGGCTGGCTGGCCGCGCTCACCTCGACGGGCGCCATCGTGTTCGTCCGGGTGCGCGTGGCGCGGCGCCGCCGCGACGTGCGCCGCGCCCGCCACCTGTACGCCGGCAAGCGCCTGACCGCGGCGCGCCTGCGCACCCTGCCCCCGCAGCTGTCCGGAAGGGTCCGCAGGCGCGCGTTCAGCGGGTGAGGATGTAGTCCTCCGGCCTGGCCTTGCGGGTGGTCGCCCAGAACTCGAAGGTGTGGCCGGGCCACAGGGTGCGGTTGACGCCGTCGGCGTCCAGGTACCAGCTCTGGCAGCCGCCCTCGCTCCACACCGCGCGGCGCAGGCGGCGGTGCATGCGGTCGTTGAAGCGGCGCAGCGCCGCCGGGCGCGGCTCGATCGCGTCGGCGCCGTGCTCGGCCAGCAGCCGCAGGCAGCTCAGCACGTGCTGGATCTGCACCTCGATCATGAAGACGACCGAGTTGTGGCCGAGGCCGGTGTTGGGGCCCAGCAGGAAGAACAGGTTCGGGAAGCCGGGGACGGTGGTGCCCCGGTAGGCCTCGATGCCGTTGGCCCACGCCTCCTGGATCTTCCGGCCGCCGCGGCCGACGACGCGCAGCTCGGCCAGCGCCTCGGTCACCTTGAAGCCGGTGCCGTAGATGATGGCGTCGACCTGGTACTCGCGGCCGTCCGCGGTGACGATCGAGTGCTCGCGCACCTCGGTGATGCCGGCGGTCTCCAGCTCCACGTTGGGCCGCATGAGCGCGGGGTAGTAGTCGTTGGACAGCAGGATGCGCTTGCAGCCGATGGTGTAGTCGGGGGTCACCTTGGCGCGCAGCTCCGGGTCGGGGATCTGCCGCCGGATGTGCCGCAGCGCCAGCCGCTCCTGCGGGCCGGACAACCGCGGGTCGATGGTGAAGCCGACGGCGCGCGCCTCCAGCGCCCAGTAGATGGCGTACCGGAACGCGCGGGCGGCGCCGGGCACCGCCTTGAACAGGCCGCGCGCCGGGGCGGGGATGGCGAAGTCGGGCTTGGGCTGGATCCAGGGCGCGGTGCGCTGGAACACCACCAGCTCGGCGGCCTTCTCGGCGACCTTCGGGACGAACTGGATGGCCGACGCGCCGGTCCCGATGACCGCCACGCGCTTGCCGGTCAGGTCGTAGGAGTGGTCCCACTCGGCGGAGTGGAACGCGGTGCCCCGGAAGTTCTCGATGCCCGGCAGGTCCGGGTACTTGGGGATGTGCAGGGCGCCGATGCCGGACACGACCGCCCGCGGGCGCAGCACGGCGCCGTCGGCGGTGGTGACGATCCAGCGCCGCGCCGTCTCGTCGTACTCCATCCCTTCGACCGCGACGCCGAAGCGGATGTGCCGCCGGACGCCGTACTTGTCGGCAGTGCGCTCCAGGTATGCGCGGATCTCCGGCTGCGGCGCGAACATGCGCGACCAGCCGGGGTTGAGTTCGAAGGAGAACGAGTACATGTGCGACGGCACGTCGCAGGCGCAGCCGGGATAGGTGTTGTCGTGCCAGGTCCCGCCCAGGGCCTGGCTCTTCTCCAGCACCACGAAGTCGTGGAAGCCGTGCCGTTTCAACTGGACCGCCATGCCGAGCCCGGCGAAGCCGGAGCCGATGATGACGATCGCGGGGTGCCGTTCGTCCATACTCGTCCCCTCCGCGTGATCTACTATGAGTAAGTTACTCGCGGTAGGTTACTGACGGTAGGTCCAATGAGGGGGTTTCGGCTGTGAAGGCCGCCACACCGGGCGCCGCCCCGGAGCCGCCGCGGCGCCGCCGCATGTCGCGCGCCGAGCGGGAGCGGCAGATGATGGACGTCGCCGAGCAGGTGTTCGTCGAGCGCGGCTACCGCGGCACGTCCATGGACGAGATCGCCGAGCGCTGCGGGGTGTCCAAGCCGATGCTCTACGAGTACTTCGGCTCCAAGGACGGGCTGCTGCTGGCCTGCGTCGGCCGGGCCAAGGCCGAGCTGTACGAGGCGACCCAGAAGGCCATGGCCGGGGCGAGCACCCCCGACGAGGTCCTGTGGCGCGGCATGGTGGCCTACTTCTCCTACATCGACTCCCACTGCCGCCCCTTCGCGATGCTGGTGCAGGAGCCGCTGTCGGCCCCGCCGCGGACCGCCGAGGCGATCGAGGAGACCCGCCGCCAGCAGAGCGAGCTGATCGCCGGGGTGCTGCGCACGTTCGCCCCGGACGCCCCCGCCACCGCCGTCGCCGCCTACACCCAGATCATCGTGGGCGCGTGCGAGCGGCTGGCGCTGTGGCGCGCCGGGCACCCGGAGCTGACCGTGGAGGACGCGGCCCGCCACATGACCGATTTCTGCCGCCACGGGCTCGCGCCGTACCTGAAGTGATCGCGCCGCCGGGCGCCCGCTGAGTACGGTGGGGGTACCCCTTGCCTCCCGGAGGTGCCCATGCCCATCGCGCAGTTCGACGGAGCGCTGGCCGTCGTCACCGGCGCCGGCCGCGGCCTCGGCCGGGCCACCGCGCTCGCCCTGGCCGAACGCGGCGCGGCGGTCGTCGCCGCCGACCTCGACCGGCCCGCCGCCGAGCGCACCGCCGCGCTGGCCGCCGAGGTCGGCCCGGCCGCCGCCGCCTACGAGGTGGACGTGGCGGACGCGGCGGCGATGGAGCGGTTCGCCGACTGGGTGCGCACCGAGCACCGGGTGCCCGACATCGTGGTCAACAACGCGGGCATCCTGGTCACCGGCCCGTTCCTGGAGACGGGGCTGGCGGACTGGGAGCGGATCGTCGGGGTCGACCTGTGGGGGGTGATCCACGGCTGCCGCCTGTTCGGCCGCCAGATGGCCGAGCGGGTGCGGGCGCTGCCGGTCCGTCCCGAGCCGCCCAACTTCGGCGGGCACATCGTCAACATCGCCTCGGCCGCCGCGTTCGCGCCCTGGCGCGAGGGGGCCGCCTACAACACCACCAAGGCCGCGGTGGTGATGCTGAGCGAGTCGCTGCGCGCCGAGCTGGCGGGCCTGCGCATCGGGGTCACCGCCGTGTGCCCCGGCTTCACCGCCACCGGCATCGTCCGGGCCGCGACGTTCACGGGGCGGGACGAGGCCGGGCGGCGCCGGGCGCGCGAGCGCGCGGAGAAGGTGCTGCGGGTGCGCGGCCGCCCGCCGGAGAAGGTCGCCGAGCAGATCGTCACCGCGATCGTGAAGAACAAGCCGCTGGTGCCGGTCTCGGCCGAGAGCCACATCGCGCGCGTGCTGTCGCGCGTGTCGCCCGGCGCCATGCGCCTGCTGGCCCGCGTCCCGAGCCCGCTGCGCTGACCGCTCCGGGCCGCTCGGGGGCGCCGGGCGCTCGCGGCCGCGGGGCGTTCACAGGCGCGGGGCGGGCTTGAGCAGCTCGGCCGCCGAGCGTTCGACGACCGGCACACCCGGCGGGTGGTCGAGCAGGGCGATGGCCGCCGCGTAGCCCTCGCCCAGGTCGAGGGAGCGCATGGCGATCCGCTCCGGCATGTCGGGGCGGCGGCCCCACGCCAGCAGGCGGGGCGCCTCGGCGGCGGGCGACACGGTGACGTCTTTCAGCGACACGCGCAGCCCGTCCCCGGTGGCCTTGACCACGGCCTCCTTGCGCGTCCAGTACGTCAGCATCTCGTCGCGGCCCATGTCCTCCCCGCCGGCGGACGCCTCGATCTCGGCCGCGTTCAGAAAGTGCGGGACGATGTCGGCGCCGAGCCTGCGGTCGGCGGCCTCCACGTCCACGCCGATCGGCCCGTGCGGCGACAGCGCCACCGCCACCCGGTCGCCGGAGTGCGACACCGACACGTGCGGCCCGCCCTCGATGACCGGGCGCCCGTGCGGTTTGCCGCAGTCCGCGCAGGCCCGCGAGATCGGCACCCGCTCCGGCGGCAGTCCGCGCAGCGCGCCCACGGCCAGCCGGGTCACCGCCGCGCCGAGCGTGAACCGGTTCCGGTCCGCGTCCCGCAGAAAGCGGTCGCGCCGGCCCCGCTCCACCGGGTCGAGCAACGCCACGTGCTCGGCGCCAGCCCAGCCGGGCTCGCCCCACCACACGGTAACCGGTTCCACTTTCACTCCATTCTCACGCGCCGTCGACATTCGTCACAATGACGATTGAGGAAAGCCGCCGCAAAGAGGACGACGGCCGTATTTCTGCACGGGTTCGCACGGCGCCGGTCCGGGCGCCGGACCGCGGACCGCACCGGGACCGGCAAAGGCCGCGGAACGGATGCCCCATTCCGCGGCCTTGTGGTCGATCCGCTCACAGCGGCTACCTCACACCCAGGACACGCCTGTCCGATATGCGGTCACGTCGCCGATCTCCTCCTCCCCAGGCGCTCGGCGCCGGTGGGCCCGCCCATGGTCACGGGCCCCGACCGGTGTCTTTCCTCCCCTTTACCAAAACACCTTAGTTTCCATTGACAGCGAATATGCCATGATCGGCCGATTGAGGTCAGAAACCAAGTTAGCCGAAGCGGCCGCGTACTTCTCGCGCCACCGCGCCGGCATTGCTCAGGCAAGCGTTTTCTCGATCCCGTGCGGCCGCCGCGTCGCGTGCCTGCTCGCTGTAGGCGACCGTGACGACCACATTGCGGATGCGCATCGTGACCTGCCCCACCACCGTCGGCTGCCCCTTGTCGACCTTGAACCAGCGGAACGCCTCGTCACCGAGCCCGGTCTGGCGCTCCAGGCGGACGGTGCGCTCGAGCGTGGCCTCGTGAGCCTGCGTCCACTGCGCGCCGAAGTAGCCGCGGGCGTCCTCCACCGGCGTGGGCGTGTCGGTCGGCGCGTACAGGTGGGCCTCGACGCGCAGCCAGCGGAAGTCCTTTCCCGTGGACGAGTACGTGCAGGTGGTCAGCGTGCTGTTGGAGCTCTCGCGCCGCTGGGCGTTCGGCACCAGCCGCGCGACCGTCGCCCGGGGCACGGTATCGCACGCCGACGGCAGCGAGGTGATCGGGCGCGCCGTGTCCTGCGAGGGCGATGCGGACGCCCGCGACGGCGCCGGGGAGGAGGGGGACGCGGACGGGGCCTCGGACGGCGGCGTGGACGCGGCGGCCGGATCGGTCGCGGGCCCCCGGTCGGCGTCCGGCGACGACGCCGACGCGGCCCGCTCGCCCTCGTCCCCGCCCGACAGGACGAACACCGCCCCGGCGGCCAGCGCGAACGCCGCCAGCGCGACCACCACGGCCAAAAGGCGCGGCCGCCGCCCCGACGGCGGCTCGGGCGTCGAGTAGACGCGCTGGAACTCCGACGGACGCGGAAGGCCCACTCTCCCGCTCCTCACTCCCGGCCGTCCGCGGCACGCGTGGGCGTCCGCGCGGCCCGGGCATCGCTCCTCCCGTTACCCCAGGCAAGGTAGTCAGCCGGGCGAGGTGCTGACCAGGGCCCCCGAAGGCGCCAGTTGTCAGACCCCGAAGACACAATGGGTCGTGTGCTGCTGGAGCGGATCGCCCGCACCTCGGCGGCGGTGGCCGCGGCGTCGGCGCGCAAGGCCAAGGTCGGGGCGCTGGCCGAGTGCCTGCGGGCCGCGGCGCCCGGCGAGGCGCCCATCGTGGTGGCCTACCTGTCCGGTGAGCTTCCGCAGCGCCAGATCGGGGTGGGGTACGCCGCGCTGCGCGGCCTCCCGCCTCCCGCCGCCGCGGCGACCCTGACGGTCCCGCAGGTGGACGCGGCGTTCACCGAGATCGGCGCGGTGTCCGGCAAGGGCTCGGTGGCCCGGCGGCGCGCGCTGGTGGGCGCGCTGATGGCCCGCGCCACCCCCGCCGAGCAGGACTTCCTCGTCCGCCTGCTGGCCGGTGAGCTGCGCCAGGGCGCGCTGGACGGGGTGATGGCCGAGGCGATCGCCGCGGCCGCCGGGGTGCCCGCCGCCGAGGTGCGGCGGGCGGCGATGCTGCGCGGCGCGCTCGGCCCGGTCGCCACCGCCGCCCTCGCCGAGGGCGTGCCGGGCTTGCGCGCCTTCGGCCTGGAGGTCGGCCGTCCGGTCCGCCCCATGCTGGCCGCCTCCGCGCCCACGCTGGACGAGGCCTTCGCCAAGCTGCCCGCGGAAGGGCCCGGCCAGGGCGCCGTCGCTGCCGTCGAGTGGAAGCTCGACGGCATCCGCGCCCAGATCCACATCCGCCGCGCCCCCGGAGAAGGGTTTGAGGGCGAGCCCGGCCGGGCCGAGGTGCGCATCTTCACGCGGACGCTGGACGAGATCACCGAGCGGCTTCCGGAGGTCCTGGAGGTGATGCGCGGCCTGCCGGTGCGCGACGCCGTCTTCGACGGTGAGCTGATCGCGCTGCGGCCGGACGGGCGGCCGCACCCGTTCCAGGTGACCGCGGCGCGCACCGCCACCCGCACCCGCAAGCCCGCCGAGCCGGTGCCGCTGTCGGTGTTCCTGTTCGACGTGCTGCACCTGGACGGCGCCGACCTGCTGGATGCGTCCGGCGCCGAGCGCGGGGCGGCGCTGGCCCGGGTGGTGCCCGGCGGGCTGCGCATGCCGCGGCTGGTCACCCGCGACCCGGGCGAGGCCGAGCGGATGTTCGACGAGGCGGTGGCGCACGGCCACGAGGGCGTGGTGGTCAAGTCGCTCGCCTCCCCCTATACCACGGGCCGCCGCGGCGCCGGGTGGATCAAGGTCAAGCCGCGCCGCACCCTCGACCTGGTGGTGCTGGCGGCGGAGTGGGGGCACGGCCGCCGCCGCGGGTTCCTGTCCAACCTGCACCTGGGCGCCCGCGACCCGGCCACCGGCGGGTTCGTGATGCTCGGCAAGACCTTCAAGGGCCTGACCGACGAGCTGCTGGCCTGGCAGACCGAGCGGCTGCGGGCCCTGGCCACGCACGAGGACTCCTGGACGGTGCACGTGCGCCCCGAACTGGTGGTCGAGATCGCCTTCGACGGGGTGCAGCGCAGCCCCCGCTACCCTGGCGGCATCGCGCTGCGGTTCGCCCGCGTCCTGCACTACCGCCCCGACAAGCCCGCCGCCGAGGCCGACACGATCGACACCGTCCGCGCCGTCGCCCCGGTGCTGGACGGCGCCGAGCCGCCCTCGTGACGCCAAGTCCGGCGAACCGGGAGATGTCAGGAGCTATCGTGCCCGGTGTACCGGGGAGGGGAGGCCGCTCATGAGCCACGTCGTGGACCGCTGCGACCCGGGGTCGCGCGCCTGGATCGCCGAGGCCATCCGCAAGGTCGAGGCGGACGCCGGACGCAGCGCGGACACCCACCTGCACGTGTTCCCCCTGCCGCCCGAATGGGGCGTCGATCTGTACCTCAAGGACGAGTCGGTGCATCCGACCGGCTCGCTCAAGCACCGCCTGGCCCGTTCGCTGTTCCTGTACGCGCTGGCCAACGGGTGGATCCGGGAGGGCACGACGATCATCGAGGCGTCCAGCGGGTCCACGGCGGTCAGCGAGGCCTACTTCGCGCGGCTGCTGGGCCTGCCGTTCGTGGCGGTGATGCCGGCCTCCACCAGCCGGGAGAAGATCGAGCTGATCGAGTTCCACGGCGGCCGCTGCCATCTGGTGGACGACCCGGCGGCGATCTACGCCGAGTCGCGGCGGCTGGCCGAGGAGTGCGGCGGCCATTTCATGGACCAGTTCACCTTCGCCGAACGCGCCACCGACTGGCGCGGCAACAACAACATCGCCGAGTCGATCTACGAGCAGATGCGGCTGGAGCGCTTCCCCGAGCCGACGTGGATCGTGGTGGGGGCGGGCACCGGCGGCACGTCGGCGACGATCGGCCGGTACGCGCGCTACCGCCGCTACCAGACGCGGGTGGCCGTCGTCGACCCGGAGGGGTCGGCGTTCTTCGGGGCGTTCCGCGACGAGGACCCGGCCCGCACCGCGGCGGGCTCGCGGATCGAGGGCATCGGCCGGCCCCGGGTCGAGCCGTCGTTCCTGCCGTCGGTGATCGACCGGATGATCCACGTGCCGGACGCGGCGTCCATCGCCGCCATGCGCTGGACCGCCGAGGTCACCGGGCGCGGCGTCGGCGGCTCGACCGGCACCAACATGTGGGGCGCGGTCGAGCTGATCGCGGAGATGCTGGCGCGCGGCGAACGCGGCAGCGTGGTCACGCTGATCTGCGACGGCGCGGAGCGGTACGCGGGGTCGTACGGGTCGGACGCGTGGCTGGCCGAGCAGGGGCTGGACATCACCCCGTACCTGGAGGCGCTGCGCGCCTTCCACAAGACCGGCGAGCTGCCCGCGTCGCCGTGACCCCGGCGCCCCCGCCCGGCGGGCGGGCCGTCAGCCGGAGAATTTGATCGGGTTGACCAGGTCGGCGTAGATCAGCAGCCCGCCCATGACGATCAGGACGGCGGCCATCACGTAGGTCACCGGCAGCGCCTTGGCGACGTCCACGTACCCCGGGTCGGGCCGGCCGAGCAGCCGCGCGACGGCCTTCTTGAGCGCCTCCAGCAGCGCCCCGGCCATGTGCCCGCCGTCCAGCGGCAGCAGCGGGATCAGGTTGAACAGGGCGACCGCCAGGTTCACCGAGCCGAGCAGGGCGATGAACATCGCCAGCTTCTCCACCACCGGGCTCTCGGAGGCGGCGATCTCGCCGCCGAGCCGGCTCACCCCGACCACGCCGATCGGCCCGTTGGGGTCGCGCTCCTCGCCGCCGAACGCCGCCTGCCACACCCCGACCATCCGCTGGGGCAGGCGCACCAGCGCCCCGGCGGTGTGCGCGGTCAGCTCGCCCATGTACTCGGCGACGGCCACCGGGCCCTGCCGCTCGCGCTCCTGCAGCGGGGTGATGCCGAGGAACCCGACGTTGACGATCTTGTCGGGGTCCTTGAGGTCGTACATCTGGTTGCGGGTGACGGCGATGCTCAGGTGCAGCGTGCGGCCGTCGCGCTCGACGACGACGGGCACGGTGCGGCCGCCGGAGTCGCGGATCAGCTCCTGCAGCTGCTCGTAGGAGGAGATCTTGCGGCCGTCGTAGGAGACGAACCGGTCCCCCGCCTGCAGCCGCGCCTGCGCGGCGGGCGTGGGCGTGTAGTTCGCCGGGCACTCGGTGGTCTCCTGCCCGGCCGGGATGGCGCACTTGGCCACCGAGCCGATCACCGGCTGCGGGGTGGGCGTGCCGATGCCCATCAGCAGGATCGCGAAGAACAGCACGGCCAGGACCAGGTTCATGGCCGGTCCGGCGAACATGATGATGAGCTTCTGCCACCACGGCTTGGCGTAGAAGACGCGGTTCTCGTCGCCCGGCCGGACCTCCTCCAGCGCCGCGCCGCGGGCCGACTCGATCAGCCCCTGCCACGGGCCGGTGGAGACCTGCCGGACCTGCCCGGGCCGGTCGCCCCGGCGCGGCGGCAGCATGCCGATCATGCGGATGTAGCCGCCGAGCGGGATCCACTTGATCCCGTACTCGGTCTCACCCTTGGTCCGCGACCACAGCGTGGGCCCGAAGCCCACCATGAACTGGGTGGTGCGCACGCCGAACAGCTTGGCGAAGGAGAAGTGCCCGAGCTCGTGCAGCGCGATGGACGCCATCAGGCCCAGGAAGAGGATCAGCACCCCCGTCAGCCAGTCCACCGTGGCACCCTCCTGTGATCTCGGCGACCCGCTCAGGGTACGTCATGAGCCGTATATCCGACCGCGTACGAGTGCACCTTGGCCGTAGCGGGCCGTTCGGGCGTCCCGCGGCGTTCCCGGCCGCGCGTGCCCAGGTCGGGCATACCCCGGGAGGGGTGCGACGCGGGCCTACGCGGGAGGACGGGCCGCTGATACGCTGGCCGTGCGCCGCTGATCCCGCGCGGGAGAGCGCCCTCGCAGCCGGCGGGGGCCGCCGAAGGAGCAAATCCTCCCCGGAACCTCTCAGGCCCCAGGACCGCGCAGGCCAGGCGCCCTCTGGAAAGCGGGGACGCCGTCCCCCGCCGAAGGTGAAAACCCCCGAGGGGTGAAGCTCTCAGGCGCCGATGACAGAGGGGGAGGCACCGACGACGCCGGTGCGCCGATGGGACGATGATGATGCCCGTCCCGACGCGCGCCCCCGCGATGAAGGAGCCCACCCATGTCCAGGAAGACGCCGCTGTACGAGGTCCACGCCGACCTCGGCGCCACGCTCGTCGACTTCGCGGGCTACCGGATGCCGCTGCGCTACGACAGCGAGACCGCCGAGCACCGCGCCGTGCGCACCGCGGCCGGTCTGTTCGATCTGTCCCACATGGGAGAGATCTTCGTGTCCGGGCCCGGGGCCGGCGCGGCACTCGACTACGCGCTGGTGGGCGAGCTGTCCCCCCTGGCGGTCGGCAAGGCCCGCTACACGATGATCTGCGCGCCCGACGGCGGCGTGCTGGACGACCTGATCGTCTACCGGCTCGCCGCCGAGACGTTCCTGGTGGTCGCCAACGCCGCCAACACCGACACCGTCCGCGCGGAGCTGACCGAGCGGGCCGCCGGCTTCGAGGCGGCCGTCGACGACCGCTCCGCCTCCTACGCCCTGATCGCGCTGCAGGGCCCGCGCTCCCAGGCCGTCCTGTCCGAACACACCGACGCCCCGCTGGCCGACCTGCGTTACTACGCCGTCCTGGCGGGGGAGGTCGGCGGGGTGGACGCGCTCATCGCCCGCACGGGCTACACCGGCGAAGACGGCTTCGAACTGTTCGTCTCCCCCGGCGACGCCGTGGCGCTGTGGCGGAGGCTCGCCGACGCCGAGGACGTGGTGCCCGCCGGGCTGTCGGCGCGCGACACCCTCCGCCTGGAGGCGGGCATGCCGCTGTACGGCAACGAGCTGACCGCCGAGACCACCCCCTACGAGGCCGGGCTCGGCCGGGTGGTCAAGCTCGGCAAGAAGGCCGACTTCGTCGGCAGGTCCGCGCTCGCGGCGCAGGCCGAGACCGCGCCAGGCCGTAGGCTCGTGGGGCTGGTCGCGCGCGGCCGCCGGGCGCCCCGCAAGGGGTACCCGGTCGTCGGCTCCGACGGCACGCCGTGCGGCGTCGTGACCAGCGGCGCTCCGTCGCCCACACTGGGCAGGCCGATCGCCATGGCGTACGTCGACAGCGGCGCCGCGGACAGCGGGCTCGCCGTGGACGTCCGCGGCCGGCACGAACCGGTCGACGTCGTCCCCCTGCCGTTCTACAAGCGATCCTGAAAAACCTGGGAGAAACGAACGTGAGCGTTCCGGAACAGCTCCGCTACAGCGAGGAGCACGAGTGGGTGTCCGGCCTCGACAACGAGGACGGCATCGTCACCGTCGGCATCACCCAGCACGCCGCCGACGCCCTGGGCGAGATCGTCTTCATCGAGCTGCAGGCCGGCGAGGGCGACACCGTCGAGGCCGGGGAGCCCTGCGGGGAGGTGGAGTCGACCAAGTCGGTCAGCGACATCTACTCGCCGGTCAGCGGCGAGATCACCGCGATCAACGCCACGGTGGTGGACGAGCCGAAGGTCATCAACGACGACCCGTACGGCGAGGGCTGGATCTTCAAGGTGCGGGTAAGCGAGGAGCCGGGCGACCTGCTCGACGCCACCGCCTACAGCAAGCTGATCGAGGAGAGCTGACCGTGTCCCTCAACGAGTCCCTGGCGGCCGTCGA
Organism: Actinomadura keratinilytica; assembly: GCF_039539665.1. NCBI lineage: Bacteria > Bacillati > Actinomycetota > Actinomycetes > Streptosporangiales > Thermomonosporaceae > Actinomadura > Actinomadura keratinilytica. The sequence continues at coordinate 22,369 of NZ_BAABDO010000013.1, read as the reverse complement.
CCCGCAGGTGGCCGAGGCCGTCGCCGCCGAGCTGCGCCGCCAGCAGGGCACGCTGGAAATGATCGCCTCGGAGAACTTCGCGCCCGTCGCGGTGCTGGAGGCGCAGGGCTCGGTGCTGACCAACAAGTACGCCGAGGGCTACCCGGGGCGGCGCTACTACGGCGGCTGCGAGCACGTCGACGTCACCGAGCAGCTGGCCATCGACCGGGCCAAGGAGCTGTTCGGCGCCGAGCACGCCAACGTCCAGCCGCACTCGGGCGCGCAGGCCAACACGGCGGTCTACTTCGCCCTGCTGCAGCCCGGCGACACCATCCTCGGGCTGGACCTGGCGCACGGCGGGCACCTGACCCACGGCATGCGGCTGAACTACTCCGGCAAGCTGCTCAACGTGGTCGCCTACCACGTGCGGCCCGAGGACGGCCGCATCGACATGGAGGAGGTCGCCCGGCTGGCCGCCGAGCACCGCCCCAAGATGATCGTGGCGGGCTGGTCGGCCTACCCCCGGCAGCTGGACTTCGCGGCGTTCCGCGAGATCGCCGACTCCGTCGGGGCCCTGCTCATGGTGGACATGGCGCACTTCGCGGGGCTGGTCGCGGCCGGGCTGCACCCCTCGCCCGTCCCGTACGCCGACGTTGTCACCACCACCACGCACAAGACCCTCGGCGGTCCGCGCGGCGGGCTGATCCTGGCCCGCGAGGAGTACGGCAAGAAGATCAACTCGGCGGTGTTCCCGGGCATGCAGGGCGGCCCGCTGGAGCACGTGATCGCCGCCAAGGCGGTCGCGCTGAAGATCGCCGGGTCGGCGGAGTTCCGCGACCGGCAGGCCCGCACCCTGGAGGGCGCCCGCATCCTGGCCGAGCGGCTGCTGGCCGAGGACGCGGCCAAGGCCGGGGTGAAGGTGCTGACCGGCGGCACCGACGTGCACCTGGTCCTGGTGGACCTGGTCGACTCCGAGCTGACCGGCCGGGACGCCGAGGACCGGCTGCACGAGATCGGCATCACCGTCAACCGCAACGCGGTGCCCAACGACCCGCGTCCGCCGATGGTCACCTCGGGCCTGCGGATCGGCACCCCCGCCCTCGCCACCCGCGGCTTCACCGCCGAGGACTTCGCCGAGGTCGCCGACGTGATCGCCGCGGCCCTGCAGCCGTCGTTCGACCAGGCGGCCCTGGCGGCCCGCGTGCGGGCCCTCGCCGACAAGCACCCCCTGTACCCGACCCTCTAGCGCCTCCCGTGACCGGGGCGACCCCCCGGTCACGGAGGGATCTCAGCGATGGCCATCAGCGTCTTCGACCTTTTCAAAATCGGAATCGGACCGTCCAGCTCGCACACCGGCGGGCCGATGGCGGCCGCCCACCGCTTCGCCCGCGGCCTGGCCCGCGACGGCCTGCTGGACAAGACCGCCTCCGTCCGGGCGGTCCTCTACGGGTCGCTCGGCCTGACCGGCAAGGGCCACGGCAGCGACAAGGCCGTCATCCTCGGCCTGGAGGGCGACAAGCCCGAACTCGTCGACGTGGACACCGTGGACGAGCGGCTGGCCGCCGTCCGGGCGAACGGCTCGCTGCGGCTGTTCGGCTCCCGCGACGTCCCGTTCGTCGTCGGCGAGCACCTGGTGTTCGAACGCAAGCAGTCCCTGCCCGGCCACCCCAACGGGATGCTGTTCACCGCCTACGACGACTCCGGCGGCGAGCTGCGCTCGCGGATCTACTACTCGGTGGGCGGCGGCTTCGTCGTCGACGAGGAGGCCGCCGGCGCCGACCGCATCAAGCCCGACGACACCGTCCTGCCCTATCCGTTCGCGTCCGCCGCCGAGCTGCTGGCGCTGTGCCGTGACACGGGCATGTCGATCGCCGCGCTGATGCTGGAGAACGAGAAGGCGTTCGGGCGCACCGAGGAGGAGATCCGCTCGGGGCTGCTGGAGCTGTGGCGGGTGATGCGCGCGTGCGTCGAACGCGGCTGCACCCGCGAGGGGCTGCTGCCCGGCGGTCTGAAGGTGCGGCGCCGCGCTCCCCACCTGCACCGCCAGCTGCTGGCCGAGCGTCCCGCCGACCCGCTGCACGCGATGGACTGGGTGACCCTGTTCGCGCTGGCGGTGAACGAGGAGAACGCCGCCGGGGGACGCATCGTCACCGCCCCCACCAACGGCGCCGCGGGCGTCATCCCCGCTGTCCTGCACTACTACGACCGGTTCGTGCCCGGTGCCGATGACACCGGCGTCGTCCGCTTCCTGCTCACCTCCGGCGCGATCGGCGTGCTGTTCAAGCAGAACGCCTCCATCTCCGGCGCCGAGGTCGGCTGCCAGGGCGAGGTGGGCTCGGCCTGCTCGATGGCCGCCGCCGGGCTCGCCGAGGTGCTCGGCGGCACCCCCGAGCAGGTGGAGAACGCCGCCGAGATCGGCATCGAGCACAACCTGGGCCTGACCTGCGATCCCATCGGCGGCCTGGTGCAGATCCCGTGCATCGAGCGCAACGCCGTCGGCGCCACCAAGGCGATCAGCGCGGCCCGCATCTCGCTGCGCGGCGACGGCCGCCACTTCGTCTCCCTCGACAAGGCCATCAAGACCATGCGCGACACCGGCCGCGACATGCTCGACAAGTACAAGGAGACCTCGCGCGGCGGCCTGGCCGTCAATGTGATCGAGTGCTGAACCCGGACCCCCTGCGCGGGGACAGAGTTCACCCGTCTGTGACCGTTCGATGACATAGAGCCAACTCGGCGATACCATTCTGGTATGACAACGAGTTATGCTGCGGACATGACCACTCGCAGCGTCCGCATCCCCGACGACATCGACGAGCGGCTGGTCGCTCTCGCCAAGTCCGAGCACACCTCCGTGAACTCGATCCTCGTGCAGGCGGCCGAGGAGCTGCTGGCGCGCCGTGCCCAGGAGGCCGCCATCTCCGCCGCCACCGAGGAGGTCTTCGCCCGGCGCGAAGGGCTGTTCCGACGGCTGGCCGACACATGATCTTCCCGACCGTCGAACAGGTGATCGCGATCAATGCGCGGCTGCTCGGCGGCGAGCCCGCCGTGCGGGACGTCGGCCTGGTGCAGAGCGCGGTCGCCCGCCCTCAGACGATCGCCTTCGGCGTCGAGGCGTACCCGGAGGCGGAGGAGAAGGCGGCGGCCCTCCTCCACTCCATCGTCTGCAACCATCCGTTCGTCGACGGCAACAAGCGAACGGCATGGGCGACGATGGAGATCATGCTCGTCGCCAACGGGTATGTCTCGGCGCTGAACGAAGACGAGGCGTTCGACCTGGTGATCAGGATCGCGACGTCGTGTTCGGACATCGAGGTGAAGGAGATCGCCGAGGCGCTGCGCGTCGTCGCGGCGTGAGGAGGCCGGCCGGGGCCGCGCCGCCCGCCCGCGGGCGGCGGGTCAGGTGCGGGCGCCGCGGCCGGTGGGCGTGGCGCCGTCCCTGACCGGGCGGCCGCAGCAGGCGCACACCACCTGGGCCCGCAGGCGCTCGCCGCAGACGTGAGTCCAGCGGACGGGCGGGTCGTCGGGGTTGATGTGCCGGTCGCCCCAGCTCATGAGCACGGCCAGCACGTCGCTCAGCTCCCAGCCCGACTCGGTCAGGTGGTACTCGTACCGGGCCGGGCGCTCGCTGTACAGCTCGCGGCGGACGATCCCGGCGGTCTCCAGTTTGCGCAGCCGCGTGGTGAGGATGTCGCGCGGAGCGCCGGTGTTGCGGGCGATCGCGTCGAACCGGCGCACCCCGTAGACCAGTTCGCGGATGACCAGCAGGCTCCAGCGTTCCCCGATGATCTGCAGGGCGTCGGCGATGGAGCACTCGCGCGGGTCGGCGTCTTTCGGCATGGGCCCCAGCCTACGTCGGTTTGTTTTTCCGACGCGCCCGTTTCGCCTTCCGCCCGGGAGGGGCCCGCCCCCGGCCCCTCCCGGGCGCCGTCAGAGGCGTTCGAGGACGGTGGCGTTGGCCATGCCGCCGGCCTCGCACATGGTCTGCAGGCCGAAGCGGGCGCCGCGGTCCTCCATGGCGTGCAGAAGGGTGGTCATGATGCGCGCGCCGCTGGCGCCCAGCGGATGGCCGATGGCGATCGCGCCGCCGCGCACGTTGACCCGGTCGGCGGGGACGCCGAGCTCGTGCCGCCACGCCAGCACCACCGAGGCGAACGCCTCGTTGACCTCGAACAGGTCGATGTCGTCGGGGGCCAGGCCGGAGCGCCGCAGCACCTTCTCGGTGGCGGGGATGATCGCGGTGAGCATCATCAGCGGGTCGTCCCCGGTGACCGCGAAGGAGTGGAAGCGGGCCCGCGGCCGCAGCCCCAGCCGCCGGGCGGCGTCACCGCTCATGATCAGCAACGCGGCCGCGCCGTCGTTGAGCGGGGAGGCGTTGCCCGCGGTGACCCGCCAGTCGATCTCGGGGAACCGCTCCTCGTAGACGGGGTCGTAGTAGGCGGGCTTGAGCCCGGCCAGCACGTCCGGCGAGGTGGTGGGCCGGATGGTCTCGTCGCGCTGCCCGGTCCAGGCGACCTCGCGGTCGAACTCGCCGTTCTCCCAGGCGGCGTGCGCGCGCATGTGCGACTCGCAGGCGAACGCGTCCAGTTCCTCGCGGGACAGCCTCCAGCGGGCGGCGATCCGCTCGGCGGCGATGCCCTGCCCGATGAGGCCGCCGGGGTAGCGCTCGGGGAGGAGCGCGCCGAAGGGGTCGCTGCCGGGCAGCACGTTCGACCCCATCGGGACGCGCGACATCGACTCCAGCCCGCAGGCGATCGCGACGTCGTACGCGCCGCTGATCACTCCCTGCGCGGCGAAGTGCGCGGCCTGCTGGGAGGATCCGCACTGCCGGTCGACGGTGGTGGCCGGGACGCTCTCGGGGAACCCGGCGGCGAGCACCGCGGACCGGGTGACGTTCACCGCCTGGTCGCCCACCTGGGTGACCACGCCGCCCACCACGTCGTCGATCTCGGCCGGGTCGATCCCGGCCCGCTCCACCAGGGTCTTCAGGGTGCGGGCCAGCAGGTCGACCGGGTACTCGCCGTGCAGTCGCCCGCCCGGCTTGCCCTTAGCGACCGGCGTGCGCACCGCCTCCACGATCACCGCGTCTCGCATCTGGATCTCCTTCGATGAGTCGGCCCCAGCGGGCCGAATCTCGTTCTGCTTCTACTCTCTCCTGGTCAGTTGCACGAAGCAACCCACTCTCCGGGTGGGCGTGATCACATCCGGCGGCGCAGCCCGGCATCAGGGCCGGCGGGGGCGGGGCAGCGTCAGGCAGGCCAGGGCGGCGGCCGCGGCGGCGAGCGCGGTGCCCAGCCAGCCGGTGTCGAAGGAGACCGCGCCCGGCCCGCCCGCGCCCAGCAGCGCCACCAGCATCGCGACACCGAGGACGGTGCCGATCTGGCGGGCCATGGTGACCACCGCGGAGCCGGTGGAGAAGCCCTGCGGCGGCACCGCGGACACCGCGGCCCCGATCAGCGTGGGGAGGGTCAGCCCGACGCCCACCCCGGTCAGCAGCATGCCGGGCAGCATGCCGGCGGCGTAGCCGTCCTCCACGCGCCACATCCACCAGCCGATGCCGGCCGCGAAGACGGCGCAGCCGAGGAACGACAGCGGCCCGGCGCCCAGGCGGCGGGCCAGCGGCGCCGCGCCCACCGCCAGCGCGGGCACCATCAGCGGGCCGGGCGCGATCGCCAGCCCCGTGCGCAGCGCCTGCCAGTGCCAGATCTGCTGGCACCACAGCACCGCCGACAGCAGCATCGCGGCGAACGCGACCGAGAACAGCACGCCGGCGACCGTGGCCGGGCCGAACCCGGGCAGCCTCAGCAGCCCGGGCGGGACCACCGGCGACGGGTGCCGCGCCGACCGCCGCGCGCACAGCGCCAGCAGCTCGGCGGCGGACGCGAGGCAGCCCGCCACCCGCGCCGCCGTCCAGCCCCAGTCGTCGCTCCTGACCACGCCGAGGGCGAGCGCGGCGATCCCGGCGGTGAGCAGCGCCGCGCCGGGCAGGTCCGGCCGCGTCCCGTCCGCGCGGGCGGGCGGACGGGGCAGCAGCCGCGCCCCCGCCGCCAGCACCGCCAGCCCGATCGGCACGTTGATCAGGAAGACCCAGCGCCAGTCGAACTGGGTGAGCAGCCCGCCCGCGACGGGGCCGAGCAGGTCCGCCAGCCCGCTGACGGCGGTCCAGCCGCGCACCGCGGCCGGCCGCCGCGGCGGCGGGGTCGCGGCCAGCAGGAGGCCCAGCGAGGAGGGGACGAGCAGTGCCGCACCGGCGGCCTGGACGGCGCGGGCGGCCACCAGGGTCCACACCCCGGGCGAGACGGCGCAGGCCACCGATGCGGCCGTGAACACCGCCAGGCCGAGCAGGTAGGCGCGGCGGGGCCCGGTCCGGTCGGCGAACCCGCCGGCGGGGACCATGAGCGCGGCGAAGACCACCGCGTACGCGTTGAGCACCCACGACAGCTCCGACAGCGGTGCCCCCGCGTACCGCTCTCCGATCCGCGGCAGGGCCACGTTGACGATGAACATGTCGAGATTGGACATCGCCACTCCGGCGGCGACGACGGCGAAGACGGCCCCCGGCCGGGCCCCGCGCGCCGCCGTGCCGGCTGCGGCGTCCCCGGCCCGGGTGGTCGGACTGCTCACGGCGTTCCTTTCGAGATCGCGTTCGGCTTTGGGTTGGAAAATCCAACTCACTCGCCCGAACGTAGCGCCGCGCGTCCGGGAACACAACCGCCCGGTCGCACGCGGAGGGCCGGCGGCCCTCCGCGTGCGCGGCGGCTACAGCTTGGGCTCGAACATGGCCCTGATCTTCTTCGCCGCCTCGGTCCGCTTGGCCTTGTCCGGGGTCCGGCGCACCTGTCCCGTGCGCCGGGCGTCCTCCGGACGGGCCTCGTCGCGGCGGGCCTCGCTACGGCGGGCTTCGCTTCGGCGGGTATCGTCGCGGCGCACCTCGCCGCGGCGGGCATCGCCGCCGGCGCGCCGGTCCCGTCCCGCGCCCTTGCCCCCGGCCCGGCCGCCCGCCCGCGCGGCGCCCGTGCGATCGGTGTTGTCGTGCAGGTCCCCCACAGCGCATCCCCCCGTTGCCGTTCGGTCCTGGTCGGACAGCGGGTTACGTACCCGGACCTGCGAAGATCTACTCCGCCGCGGCGACCCGGTAGAAGCGCACCTCCGGCCTGCCGACCTGGCCGTAGTGCGGGCGGCGCACCACCACGCCCTGGTCGGCCAGGTACTCCAGATAGCGGCGCGCGGTCACCCGGGACACGCCGGTCAGGGCGGCCGCGGACGCCGCCGACAGCCCCTCGTCCGCGCCCGCCAGCGCCTCGGTGACCACCTGGAGGGTCTCCTCGCTCATGCCCTTGGGCAGCGAGCCGCGGTCGGGGGTGCGCAACGTGGCGAGCATCGCGTCCACGTCGGCCTGGCCCGCCACCTCGCCGGAGCGCTCCACGCGCTGCCGGAACCGCGCGTACCGCTCCAGCTTGTCGCGCAGCGCCGCGAACGTGAACGGCTTGAGCAGGTACTGCACCACCCCGGAGGACACCGCCGAGCGCACCGCGGCCAGGTCGCGGGCGGACGTCACGGCGATCACGTCGACGGTGCTGCCCGCGGCGCGCAGCGCCCGGCAGACCTTCAGCCCGTGGGTGTCGGGCAGGTAGAAGTCCAGCAGCACCAGGTCGACGGGCGTGCGCTCGCAGAACCGCAGCGCGGCCGCCCCCGAGTGCACGACCCCGGCGACGGCGAAGCCGGGCACGCGTCCCACGTACGTCCGGTGCGCCTCGGCGGCCACCGGCTCGTCCTCCACCACCAGCACCCGGATCACGGGCCGCCTCCCTCGGGCAGCGGCAGGCGGACGGTGAAGACCGCGCCGACGTCGCGGGCGACCTCGATGGACCCGCCGTACCGCCGCACCGCCCGGCCGACCAGCGCGAGCCCGAGGCCGTGCCCCACCGGGCCCTCGGCGGGCTTGGTGGTCCAGCCGCGGCGGAACATGGCGGGCACGCGCTCGGGGTCCACGCCCGGACCGTTGTCGGCCACCCGCAGCACCAGCTCGCCCCCGTCCGCCCGGGCGGTGACCACCACCCTGGGCGACTCGCCGTGGGCGGCCGCGCCCTCGAGCGCCGCGTCGATCGCGTTGTCCATCAGATTCCCGAGGATAGTGACCAGGTCGCGGGGGTCGATTCCGGCCCGCTCGATCACCGCGTCGCCGAGCGCGGAATCGTCGGTGAGGACCAGCTCGACGCCCCGTTCGGCGGCGTCGGCGCCCTTGCCCAGCAGCAGCGCCGCCAGCACGGGCTCGCCGACCGCGCCCACCACCCGGTCGGTGAGCCGCTGGGCGGTCTGCATCTCGGCGGTGGCGAACTCGACGGCCTGATCGCTGCGGCCCAGCTCGACCAGCGACACGACGGTGTGCAGGCGGTTGGCGGCCTCGTGCGCCTGGGCGCGCAGCGCCTCGGCGAACCCGCGCACCGCGCCCAGCTCGCCGGTGAGCGTCTGCAGCTCGGTGTGGTCGCGCAGGGTGACGGCGGTGCCCATGGCGCGGCCCCGGGACCGCACCGGGACGGTGTTGACGACCAGCACCCGGGTGTCGGCGACGTGGATCTCGTCGGACCGGGGTTCGGCCGACACCAGCGCGGCGGCCAGCTCGTCCGGCAGGCCCAGGTCGGCGGCCGGGCGGCCGACCGGGTCGCCGGACAGGTCGAGCAGCTCGCGGGCGGCGTCGTTGCACAGCACGACCCGGCCGTCCCGGTCGAGCAGGACCAGGCCCTCGCGCACCGCGTGCAGGATCGACTCGTAGTAGTCGAACATGGCGCGCAGCTCGGCGGGCGCCGCGCCCCGGGTCTGCCGGCGCAGCCGCGCGCTGACCAGGCCGCTGCCGATGATCCCGACCGCCAGCACCGCCGCCGCGATGAGGGCCAGCGTGACCAGCCGCCCGCGCACCTCGGCGGAGATCACGCGGATGGTGATGCCGACCGCCACCATCGCCACCACCCGGCGCCGCTCGTCGAAGACGGGCGCGACGGCGCGCACGGACGGCCCCAGCGTGCCGGTGTAGGTCTCGGTGAACGTCCGCCCGGCCAGGGCGGGGCCGACGTTGCCGAGGAAGGGGCGGCCGATCTGCGCCGGGTTGGCGTGCGTGTAGCGGATCCGGTTCCGGTTCATGATCGTGATGAAGTCGACGCCGGTGTCGGCGCGGACCCGCTGGGCCAGCGGCTGCAGCGTGCGGCTGGGGTCGGGCCCGGCCAGCGCCTCGCGCACGCTCGGGGTGCGGGCCAGCGTGGCGGCCACGGCGGTGACCTTCTCGCGGGCGCGGGCGTCGGCGGAGCGCGCCGCGTCCAGGTACGCCAGCGCGGTGCCGAGCACCACCAGCAGGGCGACCACGGCCGCCTGCAGCGCCAGCAGCTGCCCGGCCAGGCTCCACCGCCGGCCCGCCCACGGGATCGGCGGCCTCATCACGGCACCCCGTTCATCGCGGCGCCCTCATCGAGGGCCCCTCATCGCTCGACCTCCATGACGTGCACATCACCGGCATGTGAACGAAATGTACAAAAACGTGACGGGCATCACATGAACCCGGATAGTCGCTCTTCGGAACGTGCGCCGGGACGCCCGGCGCTCTCCCGTCCACCCCCCGGACCCGCGAAGGTCCACGAGACCCCGAGGAGGCGACCGTGTCCACCACGCCGACAGCCGGCGGCACCGGCACCACCCCGGCCCGACGCCGCCGAGATGCGGTGCACTACCTGTACCTGGCCGTCATCGGCGCAGTGGCGGCAGGCATCGCCGTGGGCCTGGCCGCCCCGGACGTCGCGACCGAACTCAAACCGCTCGGCACCGGCTTCGTCAACCTGATCAAGATGATGATCTCGCCGATCATCTTCTGCACGATCGTGCTGGGCATCGGTTCGGTCGCCAAGGCCGCCAAGGTCGGCAAGGTCGGGTTGATCTCCCTCGGCTACTTCCTGGTCATGTCGACGTTCGCGCTGGGCATCGGCCTGGCGGTCGGCAACTTCCTGCACCCGGGCGAGGGCATGCACCTGGACCCCGGCTCGGCCGCCAAGGCGCACGAGTCGGCCGAGGGCGGCGAGGGCACCGTCGACTTCCTGCTCGGCATCATCCCCACCTCGCTGCTGTCGGCGCTGACCGAGGGCGAGGTGCTGCAGACCCTGCTGGTGGCGCTGCTGGCCGGGTTCGCGCTGCAGAAGATGGGCCCCGCGGGCGCCCCGATCCTGCGCGGCATCGAGCACGTCCAGCGGCTGGTGTTCCGCATCCTGGCGATGATCATGTGGGTGGCGCCGGTCGGCGCGTTCGGCGCGATCGCCGCGGTGGTCGGCGAGACCGGCTGGTCCGCGCTGCGCAGCCTCGCGGTGATCATGCTCGGGTTCTACATCACCTGCGTGCTGTTCGTGGTGCTGGTGCTCGGCGCCGTGCTGTGGGCGGTGGCCCGGATCAACCTGTTCCGGCTGCTGCGCTACCTGGCCCGCGAGTTCCTGCTGATCCTGTCCACCTCCTCCTCGGAGTCGGCGCTGCCGCGGCTGATCGCCAAGATGGAGCACCTGGGCGTCAGCCGGCCGGTGGTCGGCATCACCGTGCCGACCGGCTACTCGTTCAACCTGGACGGCACCGCCATCTACCTGACCATGGCGACCCTGTTCATCGCCGCGGCGCAGGACGACCCGCTGTCCCTGGGCGCCCAGCTGTCCCTGCTGGTCTTCATGATCATCGCGTCCAAGGGCGCGGCCGGGGTGAGCGGCGCCGGGCTGGCCACGCTGGCGGGCGGCCTGCAGTCGCACCGGCCCGAGCTGGTGGACGGCGTCGGGTTCATCGTCGGCATCGACCGGTTCATGTCCGAGGCGCGGGCGCTGACCAACTTCGCCGGCAACGCCGTCGCCACCGTGGTCGTCGGGGCCTGGACGGGCGAGCTGGACGCGGCCCGGGCGCGCCGCGTGCTGTCGGGCGAGGACCCGTTCAACGAGGCGACGCTCCTGGACGACCACGGCGCAGCAGGCGAGCCGGCGACACCGTCCGAGCCGTCCGGGCGATCCGCGCCCGAACCGTCCGGTGCGTCCGCGACGGCGTCCGCGGCCTCCAGCGGCGCGGCGTCCGGGCCGGGGTCGGACGGCGACGCGCCCGCCCGGGCCGCCGCAGCCGGAAGTCGATGACGGCCTCCAGGCCCCCCATCGCCGTCGCGGCGCGGTACCGGGCCACCGGCCCCGCGACCAGCGCGGCGTAGATCGCGGCCGGGGACGCGTCCTCGGCGCAGGTGACGGTCATCAGCAGCCGCGGCCGGGCCGCGCTGCCGGTGAGCCGCATCCGCACCTCCGCGACGCCGGGCACCCGCTCGGCGTCGCGGAGCAGCTCCTCCCCCGCCCACCGGACCTGCGCGCGGACGTGGCCGCGCAGCGCGGGGCGCCACCGGCGCAGCGCCGCCCGCCCCTCCCGGATCAGCCAGGCCAGCCCCACCAGCGCCAGGAACTCGGCGGCGCTGGCCAGGACGGGCCAGAACCAGGCGTTGCGCGCCGCGTACCGGACCACCGCCGGGTCGAGCACCGGCCGCAGCTGCCAGGCCGCGCCGAACGCGCCGAGGCCGGCGCACAGCGCGAGCGCCCCGCACATCAGCAGCACCGTGCCGGTCAGGGCCGTGGCGACTCGCATCGGTCAGTCCCTCCGCCACGTCGTCAGGGCGCTGACGCGCCGCTCCTCCAGCAGGTCCAGCTCGGCCAGCCGGTCGAGCACCGCCCGGCGCACCCGCGAGTCGAACATGGCGGGATTGCAGTAGTGCGTGGTCGCCCGCACGACGACCCGGGGCCGCAGCCGCCTGCCGCGCACCCCCACCCGCGCGCGCGTGATGCCGGGCACGCGCGCCGCCGTGTCGACCAGGACGCGCCGCACGTCCGCGCGGCTCATCCCGGCCGCCGACCACGGGGTGACGCCGCGCATCGGCAGCGTCCGGCCCCTGCGCGGCACCGCCGAGGCCACCATGGCCAGCCCGAGCGCGGCCAGCGCGGCCCGCCCGGCCAGCACGGGCGGCTCGCCCCAGGTGACGCGCCGCAGCACGGCGGCCATCCGGTCGACCGGCAGCAGGTGCGCCCCGCCCGCGGCCATCGCCCAGATCGCCTCGACCGCCGTCACCGCCCCGGCGGCCGTGACCACCGCCGCCGCGACCAGCGCCGCCAGCGCGCACTGCGGCCGGAACGCCCGCCGGGTCAGCCACTGCGCGGCCTCCGGTGCGCGCGCCCGTTCCGTCACGTGTGTGACCAGTGTCGTCTCGCCCATCGCCACCCCCGTCGACAAGTGGGCATGCGTAACCTCGCCACTACCCACCGTGACGGATCATTACTCCCGCGCACGCGCGCCGGAACGGCCGGCGGGGGCGGCGGGCGGCGCTCAGCGGAAGACGACGGTACGGTCCCCGTTCAGCAGCACGCGGTGCTCGGCGTGCCAGCGCACGGCGCGGGCCAGCGCCAGGCACTCCATGTCGCGGCCGACCGCCATCAGGTCCTCGGGGCTGTGGGTGTGGTCGACGCGGGCGACCTCCTGCTCGATGATCGGGCCCTCGTCCAGGTCGGCGGTGACGTAGTGCGCGGTGGCGCCGATCAGCTTGACGCCGCGCGCGTGCGCCTGGTGGTAGGGCCGGGCGCCCTTGAAGCTCGGCAGGAACGAGTGGTGGATGTTGATCACCCGCCCGGGCAGCTTGGCGCAGAACTCGTCGGACAGGATCTGCATGTACCGGGCGAGCACCACCAGGTCGGCGCGGTAGTGCTCGACGAGGGTGAGCACCTCGGCCTCCTGCGCGGCCTTGCCGCCCGCGGTGACCGGCAGGTGGTGGTAGTCGATCCCGTAGGACTGGGTGAGCGGCCGCAGGTCGGGATGGTTGGACACCACGGCCACGATGTCGATGTCCAGCAGCCCGGACCGCTGCCGGTACAGCAGGTCGTTCAGGCAGTGCCCGCCCTTGGAGACCATGATGAGCACGCGGGTGCGCTCGGCCGCGTCGTACAGCCGCCAGTCCAGGCTCAGCTCGGGCCCCAGGGACGCGAACGCGCCCCGCAGCCCGTCGGCGTCGGTGCCGGGCGGCGCGGTGAACTGCACCCGCATGAAGAACGTGCCGGAGTCGCGGTCGCCGAACTGCTGGCTCTCCACGATGTTGCAGCCGCGCTCGGCCAGCAGCCCGGAGACGGCCGCCACGATGCCGGGACGGTCCGGGCAGGAGAGCGTCAGCACGAATTCGCTTGCGCTGGAGCTGGTCACGATGTCTTTTCGTCGCTTTCGGAGACTTCTCAACGCTCACGCAGGGTGAGACCTACGAGCTTACTGGCGCATTCGCCGCCGCCACCGCGCGCCGTGCCGCCTGAGCGGCAGTTTTCACGGCCGCCCCCGCCCGCCGGCCGCCGCCGGGCGGCGCACCGGGTTGTCCGTTTCAGGGGTCGGCATGTACTTTAGCCTTACTAAAGCAGTTGAGTGGAATGGAAGCTCACCGTGCCCACCCCCGACCAGGCCCGTGCGGCCCTCGCCGAAGCGCAGCGCGTCCAGGAGCAGGCCCGCAGGTCGGGCCGCTGGTTCCCCTGGTTCCTCACGGCGGTCGGCGCCGTGTCGATCGTCTGGATCACCGCGATGGAGGCGGTGTGGCCGCAGGGCCGCTACCCCCTGGCGGGGGCGTGGGCGGCCCTGTTCCTGCTGGCGGGCGAGTGGATGAAGCGGCGCCCGGCGCTTCCGCTCGGCGCCGGGCGCAGGCTGACGGCGGCCACCGCGACGTGGTTCGGCCTCTACCTGGTGGCGGTCGGGCCGGTCACCCGCTGGCAGTGGGACACCTCCGTCCCGGCCTGGACGCTCGCCTCGGCCGTCGCGGCGCTGCCGTTCTTCGCGGCCGCCTGGACGGGGCGGCGGGCATGAGCCATCCCCGGCACGACCTGGACCCGATCGTCCACACCCCCGCGCGGTTCTCCGTCCTGGCGCTGCTGGCGGCGGTCGAACGCGCCGAGTTCCGCTTCGTCCGCGAGACGGTCGAGCTCAGCGACTCGGCCCTGTCCCAGCACCTGACGACGCTGGAACGGGCGGGCTACGTCACCGTCCGCAAGACGCAGTCCGGACGCCGCACCACCACCTGGATCGCCCTCACCGACGAGGGCCGGGCCGCCTTCACCCGCCACGTCGCGCTGCTCAACCAGATCGCGGGGACGGCGCCCTGATTTCGTTGACCGAGCGGTAGTTTCGGTGCGCGGGGCGGGTTAGATTCGCACGCATGCGGCGGCTCCTCGTCCTCCTCCTGACGGTCACGGTGGCGCTCACCGGATGCACGGACGGCGGCGGTGGCGGCCGCACCGGCACCGGCAGCGGCACCGCCGGCGGCACGCGCGAAGGCTCGGACGCGGACGGCAAGCGGCCCGCGACCGTGTCCGGCATCCCCACCTCCGCCGGCACGCACAAGCAGGAACTCGACGTGGGCACCTTCGGGCACCGCGAGTACCTGCTGCACGTCCCGCCGAAGCTGGCGAACGGGCGATGGCGCGGCGGCAGGCCCGCCAGGCCCCTGCCGCTCGTGATCGCGCTGCACGGCGGCCTGGCCACCATGGCCAAGATGCGCACGCTGACCGGGTTCGACGACCTGGCCGACGACAAGGGCTTCCTGGTCGCCTACCCCGACGGCTTCATGACCACCTGGAACGCCGGCGACTGCTGCGGCCCCGCCAAGCTCGGCAAGATCGACGACGTCGGGTTCCTCACCGGGCTCATCGACCGGCTGACCGGCGCGGGCCTGGCCGACGCCCGGCGCGTGTACGTCGCCGGCTTCTCCAACGGCGCGGGCATGGCGTACCGCATCGCCTGCGAGCGGCCCGGCAAGGTCGCCGCGATCGGGGTGGTCGAGGGCGCGCTGGTGACCGAGTGCGCCCCGGACCGCCCGGTCGCCGCGATGATCTTCCACGGCACGGCCGACCGCAACGTCCCGATCAACGGCGGCGGGCGCCGCGACTTCAACGACGACCGCCCCTACCCGCCCGTCTCCTACGCGGTCGACGTCTGGCGCGACGCCGGGAACCTGCCCCGGCTGCGGCCCAAGGTCATCGCCGTCGGCGCGATCGAGTGCGACTCCACCGGCAGGGGCGCGCGGGGCGCGGAGGTCACGCTGTGCCGGGTCCGGGGCGGCACGCACGAGTGGCCGTCCCGCGCGAGCGCCATGCTCTGGGACTTCTTCGCCGACCACACCCGCACCTGACACGGCCGCATCGGACACCCCCGCCGGATATGAAGTGTTTTCATATTTAGCGGTCCTTATGGCAGGGTGTGCCCATGAACCTCCGGGAGCGCTACGACACGGCCACCGCCGCCCTCGACGCCCCGTTCGCGGTCGTGGACCTGGCCGCGTTCCGGGCCAACGCCGCCGACCTGGTCCGCCGCGCCGCCGGCAAGCCCATCCGCGTCGCCAGCAAGTCCGTGCGCTGCCGGGCGCTCCTGGAGGAGGTCCTCGCCCTCGACGGCTTCGCCGGCGTCATGGCCTTCACCCTCCCCGAGGCCCTCTGGCTGGCCGGGCACCGCGTCAGCGACGACATCCTCGTCGCCTACCCCACCGCCGACCGCGCCGCCCTCGCCGCCCTCGCCCGCGACGAGCACGCCGCCCGCACCGTCACCCTCATGGTCGACTGCGACGACCACCTCGACCTCATCGAACGGCACGCCGAAGGCCGCCCCGTCCGCGTGTGCATCGACATCGACGCCTCCTACCGCGCCCTGGGCGGCCGGCTGCGCATCGGCGC
This sequence comes from Actinomadura keratinilytica, assembly GCF_039539665.1. Lineage (NCBI taxonomy): Bacteria > Bacillati > Actinomycetota > Actinomycetes > Streptosporangiales > Thermomonosporaceae > Actinomadura > Actinomadura keratinilytica. Next base: position 6,662 of record NZ_BAABDO010000013.1, on the reverse strand, counting down.
CCGCCGCTCCCCGCTGCACACCCCCGCCCAGGTGCGCGCCTTCGCCGAACGCATCCTCAAACGGCCCGGCCTGCGGCTGGTCGGGCTCATGGCCTACGAAGGGCAGATCGCCGGCGTCGGCGACCTGCCGCCCGGCCGGCCCGTGCGCGCCCGCGCCATCCAGGTCATGCAGCGCCGCTCCGGCCTGGAACTCGCCCGCCGCCGCGCCGCCGTCGTCGCCGCCGTCCGCCGCCTCACCGACCTGGAGTTCGTCAACGGCGGCGGCACCGGCAGCGTCGAGAAGACCGCCGCCGAACGCGCCGTCACCGAGGTCGCCGCCGGATCCGGCCTCTACCAGCCGCACCTGTTCGACCACTACTCCAACTTCCGCGGCCGCCCCGCCGCCCTGTTCGCCCTGCCGGTCGTCCGCCGCCCCGCCCCCGGCGTCGTCACCTGCCTCGGCGGCGGCTACCTGGCGTCCGGCCCCGGCGACCCGATGCGCCTCCCCCAGCCCTACCTGCCCACCGGCCTGTCCTACGACCCGGAGGAAGGCGCCGGAGAGGTGCAGACGCCGCTGCTCGGCGCGACCGCCGACAAGCTCGCGATCGGCGACCGCGTCTGGTTCCGGCACACCAAGGCCGGCGAACTGTGCGAACGCTTCGCCGAACTCCACCTGATCGACGGCGACCGCCTGGTGCGGACCGTCCCCACCTACCGGGGCGAGGGACGCACCTTCCTCTGACGCCCCCTTCCCCGCCGCGCGTAGATTGTGGGCATGAGCGACGCCCCAGTGATCAGCGTCCGCGGCGAGGTCGTGCTGGAGGCCCAGCCCGAACTGGCCCTGCTGTCGGTGCACGTCCAGAGCCGGGAGGACGAGCGCCGCACCGCCCTGGACCGCCTCGTCGAACGCAACCAGCGCGCCCTCGACCTGATCAGGTCGTACGGGGAGGCGGTCGAACGCGTCGAGACCGGCGGCCTGTCCATCTCCCCGGTGCTGCGGCAGCGGCGCCGCGAGGGCGAGATCCGCGGCTACCAGGGCACCGCCTGGATCAAGGTGACCGTCGTCGACTTCACCGTGCTCGGCGAGCTGGTCACCCGGCTCGGCGACATGGAGCGCACCTTCGTCCACGGCCCCCAGTGGGACCTGCGCCGCGACAGCGAGGTCTACGCGCGCGCCGCCCGCCAGGCCGCCCAGGAGGCCGTCGCCCGCGCCCGCAGCTACGCCGAGGCGCTCGGCGCCCGCCTCACCGGCCTGATCGAACTCGCCGACTCCGGTCTCATCCGCGACGACCACCGCGGCGCGGCGCCCCTGATGGCGACCCTGGCCGGCGAGGTCTCCCGCGGCGTCCCCCCGTCCGAACCCGAGCCGATCACCCTGGAACCCGAGACCCAGTACGTGCGCTCCTCAGTCGAGGCCCGCTTCACCGTGACGCCTCCCGACCTGGACGGCTAGGGCGGCGGCGCGACGGCGGGCCGGCGCGGGCACGCCACCGACCCGGAGGGATGAGATGACCGTGACCGACCCGGGGCCGCCGCCCGGCACGCCCCCCGAGCCCTCCCTGCGCGACCCGTGCGCCGAACGCGGCCCCGCCGGCGACCTCCTGCACGCCGGGGACGCACCGCACGGCCTGGACGTCTTCCTGACCGGCCGGGTCTTCATGGACATGATCTTCACCGGGCTGCCCGGCCTGCCCCCGCCCGGCACCGAACTGGTCACCGACGGCCTCGGCTCGGCCCCCGGCGGCGTCGCCAACCTCGCCGTCGCCATGAGCCGCCTGGGCCTGCGCACCGGCCTGGCCGCCGCGTTCGGCGACGACCTGTTCGGGGCGTACCTGTGGCGCGCCCTGGCCGAGCAGGAGGGCGTCGACCTGCGCTGGTCCCGCGAGATCACCGGCTGGCCCACCCCGGTCACGGTGTCGCTGGCCTACGACTCCGACCGCAGCATGGTCACCTACGCCCGCCCCTTCCCGCCCGGCGGCACCGCCCCGGTCACCGCCCCGCCCGCCGCCGCCACCTGCTTCGTCGACATCGACCGCCCCGTCCCCGGCTGGGCCCTGGAACTGCGCCGCGCGGGCACCCGCGTCTTCGCCGACGTCGCCTGGGACCCCACCGAGACCTGGTCCACCGACGTCCTGGACCGCCTGCGCCACGTCGACGTCTTCCTGCCCAACGCCGTCGAGGCCATGGCCTACACCCGCACCCGCACCCCCGAGGAGGCCCTGCACGCCCTCGCCGACCGGGTCCCCGTCGTGGCCGTCAAGCAGGGCGCCGCCGGCGCCATCGCGATCGACTCGACCACCGGCGAGCAGGCCCGCGCCGAGGCCCTGCCGGTCGAGGCCCTCGACCCCACCGGCGCGGGCGACGTGTTCGCCGCCGGCTTCTGCTTCGGCACCCTCGCCGGCTGGCCCCTCGCCCACCGGCTGTCGTTCGCCAACCTGTGCGCGGGCCTGTCCGTCCGCCACCACAGCGGCTCGCTGGGCGCCCCCTGCTGGGGCGAGATCGCCGCCTTCGGCGACACCGGGGAGGTGCCGCCCGAGGTGCTCGAACGGTACGCCTTCATCGTCCCCTACATCCCCGAGGCCGAACTGGAACGCGGCCACGACTGGGTCACCCGCGCCGAACCGACCCTCCGCTGACCCGCGCCCCGCGCACCCCCGGGCATGCAAAAGGCGCCGGCCGCGGGAGCGGACCGGCGCCCGTTCTCCGGGAGGATCGTTCAGCGTCGCCTGCGGCGCCAGATGACGAACGCGGTGATCGTCACCGCCACGCCGATGCCGATCAGCAGGGCCCGGCGGTCGCCGCCCGCACGCTCCCCCGGCTCCTGGCCGTCCGGGGTCAGCACGGTGCGGGCCACCTTGGCGACCTGCCCGGCCTCCTCCTTGATCCGCTCCGCGCCGCGCTGGGCGACGTTGCGCGGACTGACCCGCTCGGCCAGCGCGTCGATGGTGCGGGCGAGCTCCTGGCGGGTGCGCTCGATCTCCCGCTCCAGCGCCTCCGGGTCGCGGCCCCTGTCAGCCATGCCGTTTCCTATCGTCGTCGGTGGTCTTTCGAGATCGTCCCGCCCGTTCGAGGACCGGATACGGGCATCGTGCACGGGCGTCGGCAGCGCATGATCCGAACAGTCTGTCAGGTCTTCCCGCCGAACGCCCGCCACACCCCAGCCGGTACGGTGGGAGGGCGTCCATTCGAGGGAGAAAGGCGGAAGTGGTGTCCGATCGGCTGCAGCCCGGAGACGTCGCCCCCGAGTTCGAGCTTCCCGACGCCGACGGCAACCCGGTGTCCCTGACGTCCCTGCGCGGCAGGCGAGTGATCCTCTACTTCTACCCGGCGGCCATGACCCCCGGCTGCACCAGGGAGTCGGTCGACTTCCAGGCCGGCCTGGCCGACTTCGAGGCCGCGGGCGCCACCGTGGTCGGGATCTCCCCCGACGCGCCGCCCAAGCTCGCCAAGTTCCGCGAGAAGGAGGGGCTGACCTTCCCGCTGCTGTCCGACCCCGACGCCGACGTGCTGCGCGCCTACGGGGCCTACGGCGAGAAGAAGCTCTACGGCCGCGTCGTCGTCGGCGTGATCCGCTCCACTTTCATCATCGACCCCGACGGCAAGATCGAGCACGCCTACTACAACGTGAAGGCCACCGGCCACGTCGACCGCCTCCGCCGCGACCTCGGTCTTTGATTTCGCGGCCGACCGCCATTCGCGGGCGGACGCATTCGCCGACCGCGAATGCGGTGCCCAAGGCGGGATGTCCAGTGCGGGCGGGGGGACTCGAACCCCCACGGTGTCACCACCAACAGGACCTAAACCTGCCGCGTATGCCCGATTTCGCCACGCCCGCCGGAATGTGACGAGGAAACTGCGATCAGCTTAGCGCCCGGACGGGTGGGTGCCGCATCCGGTTTACCGGCATTCCCGGCCACGTCGGGCCGCCGCCGTCGGAAAAGCGGCGGGGGCGGGAAAGTAGCGGGCGGTTAGTCTTGGGCATGGCCTCGTTTCAGGCGGGTCGTGCCGCTCCCCCCTCGGCGCGGTCCCGGTCTCGCGAGCCGGAACGCCGGCCCGTCCCGCAGGCAGCCGTCATGAGCGGGCCGGACGGCGGATGGTTCACCGAGCGGGCCGTGGGCGAGTTGCGGCCGGGGGACCACGGGTGGCTCGCCTACCGCACGCCCGAGGAACGCGAGCACGTCATCGGCGACTTCGTGCACGACGGGCTGCGCGGCACCGAGGAGAAGGTCGTGTACGTCACCGACGCGCCGCCCGAGCGGCTGCCGGGCGTGCGGCGGCTGGCCGCTGCGGCCCTGGCCGACCGGCTGCGCCGCCGGCAGCTGCGCGTGCTGCCGCTGGAGCGGACCTGCCTCGACCGGGCCGGGCGGTTCGATCCGCCGCGCCTGGCCGACGCGGTGGCGCGCGAGGTGGAGTCGGCGTTCGGGCAGGAGTTCCGGGCCGTGCGGGTCACCACCGAGCTCGGCCGGCTGCCGGCCGCGCCCGGCCCCGCCGCCCTGACCCGGATGCTCAGCTGCGAGCACCTGGTCGACCAGGCCGTCGCGCCCAGCACCACCGCCATGGCGGTCTGCCAGGTGCACCGCGCGGCCCTGCCGCGCGCCGAGCTGGCGGCGCTGCGCGACGCGCACGAGGTGCTGGTGGCGGTCAATCCGGAGTACGACGACGGCGTCCTGCGGCTCGTGCGCACGTTCGAGCCGCACGGGCTGCGGGTGGAGGGCGAGCTGGACGCGGCGCGGCACGCGGTGTTCGCCGACCGGCTGGCGCGGGTCACGGCCCTGCGGCGGCGGGCGCACCTGGACCTGTCCGGGCTGCGCTTCATCGACGTGGCCGGGCTGAGCCTGCTGGCGCGGCACGCCACCGGCGTGCCCGGCGGGCGCGGCCTGGTGCTGGACGACGTGCCGCCCGGCGTGGCGGAGCTGATCGACATGGTCGGCCGGCACCGGCTGCCCGGGCTGCTGCAGGGCCGCCGCGGTTCCGCCCCGGCGAGGGGATCGTGATCCCATGGCGTTGGAGCACCGGGCGCTCCTCTACCGGGGGCCGGAGGAGTTCCTGCGGGTCGCCGCGCCGTTCCTGCGCGACGGGGTGCGGGCGGGCGAGGCGGTGGTGGCGGTGGTCCGCGAGCCGGCGCTGAGCGCGCTGCGCCGCGTCCTGTCCGACGCCGCAGGGCTCGTGGAGTTCTTCGACGCCGAGACGTTCTACCGGCATCCGGTGCGGACGCTGGACCAGTACCAGCAGCTGGTCAACGCGATGGCGCCGCGCCGCGTGCGGGCCCTGGCCGAGCCGATGTGGCAGGGGTGGGACGCCAGGGAGGCGGTGGAGTGGGCGCGGTACGAGTCGCTGATCAACGTGGTGTTCGGCGATGCGGACGCGCGGGCGCTGTGCTCGTACGACCGGGCGGCGCTGCCTGACGCGGTCCTCGACCACGCCCGGCGCACGCATCCGCTGCTGCTGGTGGGCGGTGCGACGGTGCGCAGCGGCCGCTACACCGATCCGGTGGCGTTCGGGGAGGAGTGCGACCGGGCCCGTAGGGTCGGCCGTCCCGCCGGCGCCGACTACCTGCCGATCCGGTCGGACGACCTGAACCCGCTGCGCGCCTTCGTCGGCGAGCGGGCGGTGCGGTACGGGCTGCCCGAGGGGTCGGCGCGCAATCTGGTGACGGCGGCCAACGAGGTCGCCGCCAACGCGCTGGCCCACGGCCGCCCGCCGGTCGGGCTGTGGGTGTGGCGGGACGGCCGGAAGGTGGTGTGCGAGGTCGGCGACCACGGCCTGTGGCGTCCGCGGCCGGACTCGCTGACGGGGTTCGTGCCGCCGGGCTCGGCGCTGGAGCGCGGTTTCGGGCTGTGGACGGTCCGGCTGCTGGTGGACCTGATGGAGCTGCGCACCGGCTGGGACGGCACGTTCGTGCGCCTCTACATCGCCTGAGACGGCCGCCCGAGGCGTCAGTCGAGGGCGGCGACGAACCGTTCGGCCTCGTCGCGGGTCATGCCGGTCTCGGCGCAGACGAGGGAGACGGCCGCTTCGACGCCGGCGTCGGCCTTGAGCCGCCGGACCCGGTCGGAGAGGGGGGCCTCGCCGGTGACGGGCCGGGGCGGGACGCGTCCGTCCTTGAGGGAGTCGACGAAGTCCTTGGCCTCCTTGAGGCCAAGGCCGGTGTCCATGCGCACCTCTTTGATCGCCTGGATGACCCGCCCCTGCCCGATCAGTTCGAGCGCGCGGTCGCGGGTGGCGGCGGGGACCGCGATGGCGGGCGGGGCGGGCCGGGGCGCGGGCACGCCGACGATGGCGGTGGACGGGTCGGCGGGGGCCGCCTCGTGCCTGCGCCGGCGCCGCCGCTCCGCGATCCGGGCCGTCATGACCGTCAGCAGGCCCAGGATGAACATGACGACGGCGCCGAGCATGATCATCTCGGTCGGGGACATTGCGTCACTTTAACCCGCCCCCGCGGGCGGGCGGGCCGTCTCCGACGCTCTCGCGGTCTGCGGTGTCCGGGGCGTCACGGGGCGTTTGGACGGCGGGTTCGCGGTCGCCTCGGGCCGCACCGTCGACGCGGGGTCGGGGGTCGTCGGCGCGGACGACCGCGTGGCGCGGGGGCGCGCGGTCGACACCGGCACCGGCGTCCGCGTCGAGACCGGGGACGGTGCCGGCGCGGGCGGGGACGGCGTGGTGGCCGCGGGCGAGGGCGGCGC
>NZ_BAABDO010000012.1:0-102457 GCF_039539665.1 Actinomadura keratinilytica | reverse complement strand
GCCCCGTGCCGCCGTCGGCGCGAGACACAGCGCGAGGCACACCGGCGGCGCCGGCCACGCCGTCGCCTTGAGCGTCGCGGCCGCGCCCACGGCCAGGCCCGCCGTGCCGGGGCGGCCCCGTGCCGCCAGCGCCAGGCCCATGCACACCAGACCGATCACCGGGAGGTCGTCGCCGCCGACGGCCATCGGCAGCGCCACCAGCGGCGAGGCGGCCAGCACCAGCAGCGGCCGCGCCCGCACGTCCCCCAGCGGTCGGGCGGACGCGGTCAGCAGCACGGCGAACACGCCCGCGAACAGCAGCCGCGCGTCCACCCCCGCGAGCACGTGCGGGACGCCGAACAGCGCCATCCCCGGCAGGTACGGGTTTCAGACCTCGTAGCCGCCTGCGACCGGCTCGGGCGACGGGTACGGCGTGCCGTGCTCCAGCAGGTGCGCACCCGACCGGTGCACGACGCCCACCTCCGGCTGGGCGTGACCGGTGGCCACCAGGACGGCCAGCGGCACCAGCACCGCGCCGCACGCCACCACCGCCGGGACCGCAGGGCCGCCGCCGCGCCTGGCGGCGAGCACCGCGCCGAGCGCGTAGGCGGCGGCCGCGACCGTTCCCCAGCCCCGGTGCGGCCGAGCTGGGTCACCGCCGCCGTCACCGCCGCGAACACGGCGGACGCCCCGTACACCAGGGCCTCCGCCGGCGGCCGGAGACCGGCCGCGCGCATCACTTTCACCGCATCCCTCCACAGGCCGCCTGAGCTGCGCTTTCGTCGCAGACCAGGCAACCGGGAAGGAGAGCGGAGAGCACTACGTCTGGTTGCCCTTCCGAGGTAGACCTAGCCATACCCCGGTTGTCCACCGCACCGGAGGTGGGGCTGTCCCCACCGGAATTCTGCGGGGCGCGCCAGTGCGCCGGAGCCCGTCCGGCCGGTTGGCTTGGCGGCATGACATCCACCACCGCCGAGGCGGCGGCCGAGCATGTCCGCGACGACCGGGTCGCGATCGCCACGAACTTGGTCAAGACCTACGGGAAGGGCGACGGCGCGGTGGCCGCGCTGCGCGGCGTGTCCGCGGCGTTCACCAGGGGCCAGTTCACCGCGATCATGGGGCCGTCCGGGTCCGGCAAGTCGACGTTCCTGCACTGCCTGGCCGGGCTGGACACCGTCGACTCCGGCACGGTCGTGATCGGCGGCGTCGACATCACCGGGCTGTCGCGCACGCAGCTGACCCGGCTGCGCCGCGACCGGCTGGGGTTCGTCTTCCAGGCGTTCAACCTGCTGCCGATGCTGACCGCCGAGGAGAACATCCGGCTCACCGGGCGGCTGGCGGGCGCCCGGGCCGACCAGCGGTGGTTCGACACGCTCGTGGACGCGCTCGGCCTGCGCGGCCGCCTGCACCACCGGCCCGCCGAGATGTCCGGGGGGCAGCAGCAGCGGGTGGCCGTGGCGCGGGCGCTGCTGACCCGGCCGGAGGTGCTGTTCGCCGACGAGCCGACCGGCAACCTGGACTCCCGGTCCGGCGCCGAGGTGCTGGGGTTCCTGCGCTCGGCCGTCGACTCCTACCGGCAGACGGTGATCATGGTGACGCACGACCCGAAGGCCGCCGCGTACGCCGACCGGGTGCTGTTCCTGGCCGACGGGAACATCGTCGACGAACTGGCCGCCCCGACCATCGACGCCGTGCACGCCCGCATGCGCAGGCTGGAGGGCTGACGGCGTGGGCGACCCCATCTGGCTGATCGCGCGCCGCTCGTTCGCCGAGGGCTGGATGCGGCTGACCGCCACGCTGCTGGCCGCGCTCGGCTCCATCGCGCTGATCGCGGGCTCCCTGCAGTTCACGCTGCGCGCGCAGGAGGCGGTGGCGGGCAGCAACGCCAGCGAGTACGCCCGCACCGACGTGCTGGTGCAGGGCGGCACGGTCGACGCCGACGACATCTACGCGCTGCCGGACGGCCGGGTGCGGCTGGACCGGGTCGCGTCCCATCCCGGGGTCGCCGCCGCCGCCGGGGACGCCGTGGTGCCGGTGACGGCCGCCCGGCCCGGCGGGAAGGCGATCACCGCCGCGGTGGAGGGCGCCACGCTGCTGCGTCCGTGGATCGCCGACCGGCGGCTGAACCCCTATCACCTGGAGGCCGGGCGCGCCCCGGCCGCCGACGGGGAGGTGGCCGTCTCCCAGCACATCGCGCGGGCCGGGAAGGTGGGCGTCGGCGACACCCTGACGCTGCTGCTGCCCCGCGAGACCCGGCGGGTGCGGATCGCGGGGATCGTCACCGTCCAGGGCCGCGGCTCGGTCGCCGTCGGCGACCTGGTGCTGGCACCGCCGGACACCGTCGCGCGCGCCGCCGGGCTGCCCGCCGGGACGTGGCACAGCGTCTGGGTGAAGACCGCCCCGGGCGTGTCCGCGAAGCGGCTGCGCGGCGAACTCGCCCGCGCCCTGGGCGGCGAGGTGACCGTGCGGACGGGCGCAGCCGTGCGCGCCGCGATGCGCGCCGGCACGGAGGGGGCCGGGACGTCCATCGGCGGTGCGATCGGCATGCTCGCCTCCGTCGCGATCTTCGTGGGCCTGTTCGTGGTGGCCAACACGTTCGGCACGCTGGTGCGCCAGCGCACCCGGCGGCTGGCGCTGCTCGGCGCGATCGGCGCCACGCCGCGGCAGCTCAAACGGCTGATCCGGTTCGAGGCGCTCGCGGTCGGCGCGATCGCCTCGGCGGGCGGGGTGGCCGCGGGCTATCCGGTGTCGGCGCTGCTCACCCGGCTGTTCGCCAAGGACGGCTTCGACATCTCCGCCGCCGACGCCCAGTTCGGCTGGGCGGCGCTGCTGCTGCCCGCCGCGGCCGGCATCCTGGTCACCCAGCTCGCCGCGTGGCGGGCCGCGCGCCGCGCCGCCGGGATCTCGCCCATGCAGGCGCTGCGCACCACCGCCGCCGAGACGCCGGGCCGCCGCTGGCCCCGGCTGGCGGGCGCGGCCGCGGTGTTCGCCCTGGCGGCCGGCTGGTACGGGCTGTCGTTCGTGCTGAACATGGAGGAACCGCCCGGCCCCGAACGCACGGTCGGCAGCGCGTTGATGATCATGTTCGCGACGATGACGGGCGTGGCCGGGCTGGCGGTGCTGGCCCCGTTCTTCGTCGGCCCGCTGGGCGGCCTGGTCGGCCGGATCGGGATGCTGGTCAGCGGCGAGGCCGGGCGGCTGGCCCGCGCCACCATCACCCGCAGCCCGCGCCGGGTGTCGGCGGCCGCCTCGTCGCTGATGCTGGGCGTGGCGCTGGCCGCCTCCACGGCGCTGATCATGCTGTCGGTGCACGCGCGGTTCGACGAGGCCGGCCGGCAGGTGCTGGCCGCCGACCACGCGATCACCGCCACCGGGCTGGCGTCCGACGGCGCCGCCGCTCCCCTGCCGCGCGACGTGGCGGCCCGGGCGGCGGCCGTCCCCGGCGTGACCCGGGCGACGGCGCTCACCCAGACCGAGGTCAAGCTCGTCTCGCCGCCGCCGCGCCGCCCGTCCCCGGAGGAGCCGCCCGAGCCGTTCCACATCCTGGTCAGCGGCGCCGACCAGCGCGGCCTGCGCGACGTGCTGCGGCTCGGCGGCCGGCTGCCCGAGCTGCGTCCCGGCGAGATCGGCCTGACCTCGGCCGTCATGGAGGCCCAGGGCCTGCGCCGCGGCCAGCGCATCACCGTGCGGGGCGCGACGGGACGGGTCACGCTGACGGTGGCGGCCGCCTACCACGACCCGTCGCACCTGTTCGCCGACCAGGCCCTGGTGGCGCCCGCGACGATGGACAAGCTCGACCCGAACGCCGTCACGCAGGCGGTGCTGGTGCGCGGCGGCTCGGCCGACGCCCTGGCGCGGGCCGTGGCGGACGTGCCCGGCGCCGAGGTGCTCGACCGCGACGCCTACGTCGACATCGCCGCCGACAACCTCACCCGGGGCCTGAACGTGCTGTACGGGTTCCTCGGCATGGCGCTGGTGCTGGCCCTGTTCGGCATGGCCACCACCGTGTCGATGAGCGTCGCCGAACGCACCCGCGAGTTCGGGCTGCTCGGCGCGGTCGGCACGACGATGGCGCAGATCCGCTCGATCGTCCGCTGGGAGGCGGCCACCGTGGTCGTCCTCGGCACCCTGCTCGGCCTGGGCACCGCGCTCGGCACGGTCGTCCTCCTGTATGTGACGACCGGCAGCTCGTTCTTCCGGCCGCAGGCACCGTGGTGGCTGTTCCCGCTGGTGGCGGCCGGGGCCGCCGCGGCCGCCCTGGCGACCTCGGCGCTGCCCGCCCGCCGCGCGGCCGCCGTCCCCATCCTGGAGGCCACCAGGGCGGAGTGACCGGCTAGCGGTAGGCGCCGCGGCGGTGGCAGCCGGTGAGATGGTCGTCGACCAGCCCGCACGCCTGCATGAGGGCGTACACGGTGGTCGGGCCGACGAACCGGAACCCGTGCTTCTTCAGCTCCTTGGCCAGGGCCTTGGAGGCGGGGGTGGACGCGGGGACGTCGGCGGTGGACTCCGGGGCGGGCGCCTCGGGGTCGGCGTACCGCCAGACCGTCGCGGCCAGGCCGCCGGGCAGGTCCAGCGCGGCCCGGGCGTTGGCGATCGCCGCCTCGATCTTCGCCCGGTTGCGGACGATCGCCGGGTCGCCCATCAGGCGTTCGACGTCGGAGGCGTCGAACGCCGCGACCTTCTCGGGGTCGAACCCGGCGAACGCGGCCCGGAAGCCCTCGCGTTTGCGCAGGATCGTCAGCCAGGACAGGCCCGACTGGAACGCCTCCAGGCACAGCCGCTCGTACAGCCCCCGGTCGTCGCGGACCGGGCGCCCCCATTCGTCGTCGTGGTAGGCGACGTAGTCGGGCGTCGACACACCCCAGGGGCAGCGCGCCAGACCGTCCTCGCCGAGGATCGCCGTGCTCATCGCCCCGTTCTACCGCACGCCCCCGACAATCCCGACCTTCCGCCGCCCCCGGCCGACGCAGCGGGTTCGGTCAGGGCCGACAGGAGGCGGGCGCGGTGGGGCGGTTTACGGGCGGTCGTCCTCGTCATGCCGTTTGGCCAGGTCGACGGGGTTCCCGACGGTGGGGTCGGCGGGCTCGCCGCCGGGCCGGTCGGCCTGCTCGGAGTCGTCCCACGGGGCCCGCTCGCCCGAACCGTAAAGTTTCGGTTCGATCTCGCGGTCATACGGGGCGTACGGGTCGTCCGGGACATCCAACCCCGCGTCGCCGAGGCGGCGCCGCAGCGTGTCGACCTGCCGTTCCAGTTCGGCCACCCGCACGTCCCGCTCCGACAGCGCGTACGCCAGCCGGTTCAGCGTCTCGTCGGCGACCTCCACCTGGTAGCCCCACAGGCCGCGCGGCAGCCGCAGCATCGCCACGTCCGGTGCGGTGAGGGCGTGCCCCGCCGGCAGCCGGAACGGCGGATGGTCGGGACGGGCCGGAGCCAGCTCGCCCCCGCGCCCCATGGCGAGGACCACGACGGCGCCCAGCACGGCCAGGCCGGCCAGGACGAGCACCACAACCACGATCTCGCTCCGATCTGTCGACGCCTCCGCATGACGATCGTGCCACGATCCGGCCGCGAACATGCGTGAGCAGCGTGTCGCCCCGCGGCGGCCCCGCCCGAAGACGCGGCCCGGGGAAGACTGCGCTCTCAGGCGCGCAGGCGGTGCCAGGGACCGGTGATGGCGAAGGTGACGCCGGGCTCCTGCCGGTTGGCGAACAGCGTCCGGCCGTCCGGGGAGAACGTCACGCCCGTCATCTCGCTGTCGTTGAAGGCGTTGCGGGCGAAGGCGAACGGCTTGCCCTTGCGGGTGGTGCCGACGAGGTACTGCTCGCCGTCGCCGTCCTCGGCCAGGATCACGCCGCCGCCGTACGGGGAGACGGTGATGTTGTCGGGGCCGTCGAACCGGCCGCCCGGCGTGAACACCAGCTCCAGCTCGATCGTCCGGCGGTGCGGGTCGTACTTCCACACCTGCCCGGCGTGGTCGGCGGCGGCGCCGTCACCGGTGCGCGAGTAGCTGGCGACGAAGTAGGCCTTGCCGTGGCCCCACCAGGCGCCCTCCAGCTTCTGGCTGCGGGTGATCTTGTCGAACTGCTTGCGGGTGGAGGTGGCGGCGGCCGACGGGTCGGGCACCTTCACCCACGTGACGCGGAACGTGGCGCCCGGCTCCCGCACGACCGACAGGTCCGGCAGCTCGGGCACGTACATCGCCTCCAGCAGACCGCCCGCCATGTAGCTGTGGTAGCCGCCCCGGTGCACCTTCGGGGTGAACCGGTAGAACAGGCCGAACGGGTCGGCGGCGTCCTCGGTGAGGTAGGCGACGTTGGTGCGCGGGTCGATCGCGACCGCCTCGTGCGCGAACCGGCCCATGCCCTTGATCGGCTCGGGCCTGGTGAGCCGGCCGGCCGGGTCGACCTCGAACACCCAGCCGTGGGACTTGGTCTGCCCGCCGAAGCCCTCGGTCTCCTCGCAGGTCAGCCAGGTGCCCCAGGGGGTGCGGCCGCCGGCGCAGTTGGTGGACGTCCCGGCGAGGCTGATGTACTGCGAGACCAGCCTGCCGTCGCGGTCGACGTCCAGGGTGGTGGTGCCGCCGTAGGCGGCCGGGTCGTACACCAGGCGGGAGGGGGCGACGGGCTTGACGCCGCTCGCGGTCTGCTCGTGGTTGCGCACCAGGCGGGTGACCCCCGGACGGGGGCCCTTGAACGTGGCGGCGCCGTCGTGCTTGCCCGGGACCAGCACGCCGTCGGTGATGGTGTCGCCCTGGGCGGAGATGGTCGTGTACGAGAAGCCCTTGGGCAGGTCGAGCTGCCCCTTGGGGTCGGGCACCAGCGGGCCGTAGCCGTACGCCTCTCCGGCATCGGCTCCCGCGGCGGTCTGGAAGATCGTGTCGAGGCTGCCGGCCAGGGCGATGGACAGCGCGCCGGCGGCGCCGCCCTTCACCACCCCGCGACGGGACACGGACATGGGCTCTCCTTCGGGTCGTGCTCTGGCCACGCGGGAGCCTGGTCGGCGCCGGTGAACCGGTGGTGAACCGGTGCGGACGGACCCGGAAAAACCGCAGGACGCCGTCCGCCCGGCAGGCCGCGGCGGGCCCGCCGGGCGGGATCGGCTCACGGTTGCGGGGGGCTTGCGGGGCGGCCCGCAGGACCGCTGGTCACGGCTCGGCCTCGGCGTAGTCCTCCGGGGTCGCCTGGATGCGCGGCCAGGACCGCTCCAACAGGTCGAACGCCTCGGCGACCGACCCTGCCCAGCCGATCGCGTCGAAGACCTTCGGTCGGGCGAACCCCTGGTCGGCCAGGCCGCGCATGAGGTCGCGCAGCGGCTCGTACACGCCGAAGGGGTCGAGCACCACCAGCGGCTTGTCGTGCATGCCGAGCACCCGGGAGGTCCAGATCTCGAACAGCTCCTCCAGCGTGCCGATGCCGCCGGGCAGCACCAGGAACGCGTCGCTGCGCCGGTCCATCTCGCCCTTGCGGCTGCGCATGTCCGGCGTGACGACCAGCTCGTCGCTGTCGTGGTCGGCCAACTCCAGGCCGGCCAGCCCCTCGGGGATCACCCCGACGGTGCGGGCACCGCCCGCCCGTGCGGCGCGGGCCACCGCGCCCATGCACGACACCTGGCCGCCGCCGCTGACCAGGCTGTAGCCGCGGCGGGCCAGTTCGGCGCCGACCTCGGCGGCCAGGTCGACGAACTTGCGGTCGATCCGGCTGCTGGAGGCGCAGAACACGCACACCGCCTTGCCGGAGGCCGCGGGCTGGGCCTGGCTCATCAGGTGCCGTCCGCCCCCGCCTGGGCGGCCGCGCGGGCCGCCGCCTCCTCCCGGGCCTGCCGCTCCTGCTCGCGGTGCGCCTCGACGATGACGCGCACGACCTCGTCGGGGTCGTCGGTGAGGTGCACCAGGTCGAGGTCCTCGGGGGAGATCTTGCCGGACGGCAGCATGGTCGTCCTGATCCACTCCAGCAGGCCGCCCCAGAACTCGGTGCCGACCAGCACGATCGGGAACCGGGTGATCTTGCCGGTCTGGACCAGGGTGATGGCCTCGAACAGCTCGTCCAGCGTGCCGAACCCGCCGGGCAGCACCACGAACGCCTGGGCGTACTTGACGAACATCGTCTTGCGGACGAAGAAGTAGCGGAACTCCAGGCCGATGTCGAGGTAGTCGTTGAGCTTCTGCTCGAACGGCAGCTCGATGCCCAGCCCCACCGACAGGCCGCCGGCGTCGTCGCAGCCCTTGTTGGCCGCCTCCATGATCCCCGGCCCGCCGCCGGTGATGACCGCGTAGCCCGCCTCGTGCAGCCGGGCGCCGATCTCGACGGCCAGCTCGTACTCCTCCGAGCCGGGCTTGGTGCGGGCGCTGCCGAACACGCTGACCGCCTGCGGCAGCTCGGCCAGCAGCCCGAAGCCCTCCACGAACTCCGCCTGTATCCGCATCACCCGCCACGGGTCGGCGTGGACCCAGTCGGCCGACCCGCGGCCGTCCAGAAGCCTTTGGTCGGTGGTCGTCTGCGGCACGGCCCTGCCCCGCAGCACCGCGGGCCCCTGCCGCCGCTCCGGGGTACTCACATCCGATGTCATGCCCTCACCGTAGCCAAGGGCCCTGGGCGGATCCCTCCGATTAAAAGCGAGGTGTCACGGACAGGGCAGGCGAGACGCCCCGGGCGGACCGGCCCGGGACGGACGCGCTCAGGACGTGAGCCAGGCGCGCATGCGGCGCTCGCACTCGCGGATCAGCGGGATCTCGACGTACTCGTCCTTGGTGTGGGCCAGGGTGGGCTCGCCGGGGCCGTAGTTGACGGCCGGGACGCCGAGCTCGGCGAACTGGGCGACGTCGGTCCAGCCCAGCTTGGCGCGCACCGGGGCGCCGGTGGCCGCGACGAAGGCGGCGGCCGCCGGGTGGGTGAGGCCGGGGCGGGCGGCGGGGGCCCCGTCCGTGACCGCCACGTCGAACCCGGCGAACAGGTCCCGCAGGTACGCCACGGCCTTGTCGAGCGACTTGTCGGGGGCGAAGCGGTAGTTGACGGTCACGACGCACTCGTCGGGGATCACGTTGCCGGCGACGCCGCCCCTGATGAACACCGCGTTGAGGCCCTCGTGGTACTCCAGGCCGTCCACGACCGGACGCGCCGGCTCGTAGGCGCGCAGCACGTCCAGGATCGTGCCGGCGGCGTGGATGGCGTTGGACCCCATCCAGGCGCGCGCGCTGTGCGCCCGCGCGCCCGTCGCGGTGACGTCGACGCGCACCGTGCCCTGGCAGCCGCCCTCGATCTGCCCGGCGGTGGGCTCCATCAGCACCGCGAAGTCGCCCTCCAGCAGCTCCGGGCGCACCGAGGCCAGGCGGCGCAGGCCGTTGCGGTCGGCCTCGACCTCCTCGCACTCGTAGAACACGTAGGTGACGTCGCGGCTCGGCTCCGGCACGGTGGCGGCCAGCCGCAGCGCCACGGCCAGCCCGGACTTCATGTCCGTGGTGCCGCACCCGTACAGCCGGTCGCCCTCCATCCGGGACGGCAGGTTGCCGTTCAGCGGGACGGTGTCCAGATGGCCCGCTATCACGACGCGCTCGGCGCGCCCCAGGCCGGTGCGGGCGACGACGGCGTCGCCGTCGCGCTCCACCGTCAGGTGCGGCAGGGGCCGCAGGGCCGCCTCGACCGCGTCGGCGAGGGCGCGCTCGGCGCCGCTCACCGACTCGATGTCGACGACCGCCGCGGTCAGCTCCGCCACGTCCGCGTGCAGATCGAGCCGCATGCCGCCGTCCTCAGGTGTTGATGCCGTGGTCGCGGAGGATGTCGTTCAGCTCGGCCTTGTCGTGCCGCTGCCCCTCCTCCAGCCGCTTGAGCACCAGCACCGCGGGCATGCCGAACGTGCCGCCCTTGAACTCCTTGATCCGGGTGCCGCCGACCGCCACGCACCAGTCGGGGATGCGGCCCCGGCTGATCTCCTCGCCCGTCTCCACGTCGATGACCGGCATGGACGCCGACAGGTTCGTCCCGGAGCCGACCACCGCGCCGCGGCCGACCCGGGCCCCCTCGACGATCATCGACCGGCTGCCGATCATGGCGTCGTCCTCGATGACCACCGGCACCGCGTTCGGCGGCTCCAGCACGCCGCCGATGCCCACCCCGCCCGACAGGTGGACGTTCTTGCCGATCTGCGCGCACGACCCCACGGTCGCCCAGGTGTCGACCATGGTGCCGGAGTCGACGTAGGCGCCGATGTTGGTGAACGACGGCATCAGCACCACGCCGGGCGCCAGGTAGGAGCCCCACCGGGCGATCGCGCCGGGCACCACGCGCACGCCGTCCAGGCGGCTCTTGAGCGGAATGCGGTCGTGGTACTGGAAGTCGCCCACCTGCGACCGCACCATGCCGAGCACCTTGAAGCTGAGCAGGATCGCCCGCTTGGCCCGCTCGTCGACGACGACCTCGTCGGTCTCGGGGTCCACCTGGGCGACCCGGGCCCGGCCGGTGTCGATCTGGTCGACGGCCGCCACGATGGCCGCGCGGGCCTCGGAGTCGTCCGGAGAAAGATCGGCTCGCCGCTCCCACAGCTCGTCGATGACGCCGGAGATCGGGCTGGTGAACGTTTGGGTCATGGCTCCTGAGCTTACTGGTGGCCATTCCCCGGTACGGTCGTCGCGTGACCGCATGGGCGAGGAGGCTGACGACCACCCGGTGGCGCTGGGCCGCCGTCACGCTGGTCGTGGTGGTGGGGCTGGCCGCGGGCGGGTACGCGCTGTACCTGCGGGCCCGCCCCTACCTGCACGGCTCCAACTGCGAGGTGCGCACGACGCTGGGCAAGATGCCGCTCGACCTGGAGCAGGCCGCCAACGCCGCCACCATCGCCGCGGTGGCGTACCGCAAGGAGCTGCCCGAGCGGGCGGCGGTGATCGCCTACGCCACCGCGATCCAGGAGTCGCGCATCCGCAACCTGCCGGACGGCGACCGCGACTCGGTGGGCATGTTCCAGCAGCGCCCGTCGCAGGGCTGGGGCACCCCCGACAAGCTGCGCGACCCGGTGCAGTCCACCAGCAAGTTCTTCGACGCGCTGGTCAAGGTGAAGGACTACCTGGACCGCGACCTGCACGACGCGGCGCAGCGGGTGCAGCGCAGCGCCGACGGCACCGCCTACGCCCAGCACGAACCGGACGGCAAGCTGCTGGCGCGGGCGTTCACCGGCCGCGAGGCGGCGGCGGTGCGGTGCTGGTTCTCCCCCGACAAGCGCACCTCGCCGCGGCGCCCGGAGGCGATCCGGGAGATGCGGCGCGCGTTCGGCAGCCACCTGCAGGTGGAGACGGCGGCGCAGCGCGCGGCGGGCGGCGGGACCGGCGACGCCGCGGCGGCCGGGCGCGACTTCGAGGCGATCCGCGTCTCCAACCAGCGCACCGGGTGGGCGGTGGCCTCGTGGGCCGTCACCCACGCCCAGGTGTACGGGCTGACGGAGGTGCGGTACGCGGGCCGGCACTGGACCGTCGAGGAGGGCCACGACGGCTGGACCAAGGACGCCGAGGCCCCCACCACGAAGGTGATCATCCGCTGACATCCGGCCGGAATCACTTTGTGCGAACCTTTGCGATCTCCGTGTGATCTCATGTCGTGGGTTCGGAGGTGGCAATGGTGGACGACTGGCGGATCGACGGCTTCGACGAGGTACGGGAGCTGGGGCGCGGCGCCCAGGGGCGGGTGGTCCTGGCCAGGCACTCGGGCAGCGGCACTCCCGTGGCCATCAAGTACCTGTCCCGCAGCGCGGACGTGGAGCGCCTGCGCGAGGAGGCCGTCCTGTTGGGGCGGGTGTCCGACCCGCATGTGGCGCGCCTGTACCGCCTGGTGGAGAGCGTGCACGGCGCGGCGCTCGTCATGGAGGCCGTCAACGGGGTCTCCCTGAAGAGGGTGCTGGCGGAGCACGGCGCCCTCGGGCCGGAGGCGTCCTTGACCGTCCTCAAGGGGTCGCTGCTGGGTCTGGCCGCCGCCCACGCCGTGGGCGTGGTGCACCGCGACTACAAGCCCGCCAACGTGGTCGTCCAGGCCGACGGCCTGAGCAAGCTGATCGACTTCGGCATCGCCACGCTGGCGGGCGGGGGCGACCGTTCGGGGACGCCCGCGTACATGCCGCCGGAACAGTGGCTCGGCGAACCCGCGACCCCCGCCGCGGACGTGTACGCCGCCACGTGCGTCTTCTTCGAGTGCGTGACGGGCCGCCGCCCTTTCGAGGCCGCCGACCAGGCCGCGTTGCAGGCGATGCACCTGAACGCGGACGTCCCCGCGGAGGCCGTGCCCGAGCCGTTGCGGAACCTGGTCGCCCGGGGCATGGCCAAGGACCCCACGCAGCGTCCGTGGGGCGCGGCCGCCTTCGTGGCCGAACTCGAAGAAGCGGCGGTCGCCGCGTACGGCCCCGCCTGGGAGACGCGGGGCATCCGCGTCCTGGCCGGTACCGCGGTGGCTCTGGCCGCCCTCTTCCCCTTGGTGGCCGCCGGGCTCACGCCCGCCGCGTCCGTCACAGCGGGGGCCGCAGCCTCCGGCGCAGGCGCGGCCGGGGCCGCCGGGGCGTCGGGCGCAGGTGCGGCAGGGGCTTCGGGCGTGGCCGGCGCGTCGGGCGCCGCGGGAGCCTCGGGCGCCGCCGGGGCCGCGGGCGTGTCGGGCGCTTCGGGGACAGGAGGCGCCGGCCTCCTGGCGAGCACGGGCGCGAAGGTGGCGGCGGCCGTAGCGGGCACCGCCATCGCGGCGAGCGCGGGCGGCGTCGCCGTCTACGCGGGCATGGGCGACGATCCCGCCCCGCGTCCCACCCCGACCCGTGCGGTCGCGGCGACCGTCGCCGTCCAGAACCAGACGTTCACCGAGTCCGCGGTCACGGTGCGCAACGCCCGGTACGTCCAGATCTCCGGGCACCGCGACCCGGCGCTCCAGCAGAAGATCAACCAGGAGCTCCGCAAGCCGCTCGACCTGCTCATCAGCTATCTGCGCGCCCACTTCAACCCGTCCATGTGCGGCTCGCGGAAGACGTCGCTGAGCACCACCGTGGAGACGGGCATGCGCGGCCCCGCGCTGGTCTCCGTCGTCTATACGCCCACGATCGAGTACTGCCAGCCGGCCGACGGAACCCTGCCCGCCGGAGCCGTGACGGTCGATCTCAGGACGGGGCGCGTCCTCACCGCAAGGGACGTCTTCCTGCCCAGCACGCTGACGTCGTCCGGCCTGAAGACCCTGTGGTCCCGGCTGACCAGCAGCAACCCCACCAACTGGAAGCCCGGGGGCTGCCGCGGCTACGAACCCCCCAAGCCCGAGGAGTTCTACGCCAGGAAGCTCCCCGGCGAGGCCCCGGGAACCCTGCTCGCCGAGTACATCCCCTTCACCGCCTTCCCCACCCCCCAGCGTTTCGAGCTCAACTACTCCATCGGCGGCAGCGAATGCCCCCGCGACCGCCTCACCGCCCCCTACGCCAAGGTCCGCGACCTGCTGCAGCCCGAATTCCTCGCCCTGGTGGAAGGCACGACCCCCACCCCGAGCCGGACCTGATCGGGCCGGATCGACCAAGTGGTTCGCGGCATGACGCCAGGTGCGGCCCGTCGGCGACGTCGGCGTGACCGTCCAGACCCATGCGAGGTCCGACTCCATCCGGAAAGACTCGATCACGCAGCCCTCCGACGTCGCCGCGGCCGTCGCCCGCGGCGACGAAGAGGTCCAGGCCAAGCGGGCCTGCTGAAGCAGACTCACGAACAGCAGCGGAATCCGAGCGCAACATGTCACAATCTGCAAGTAAATGAATGCGATCTGTGGTGAATCTCGGAGGTCGGGTGTGCATCCGAGCTATCCCACTCGTCCGTTTGCCATATCCCCGCAGATAGTTGGATATGTCTTCCATGCCCGGCACACGTAAGAGAGAAGCAGCTCGCTCGCGCCAATAACCGGACACCCGCGGGTGTGCGCAATGCCGCCCCCTGGGCTCCGATCACGCGAGCACAACTCTGTGCATGCCGATGTCCGGCCGAGATCAGCCGCACTGCGAATACTCTCGCGACGCGATGGCCGGCTCGCGCCCGGACGGCCCCCCTTCTCGGACGCAGGCCGCTCCTTGGACTCTCCGGGACTTGGTGCCGTGGCAGCCGGGCCTCTCCGCGACGCCCTGAGCTGCGAAATCCCCCGGCTGCCTCCTGCCCTCGCGATGCGACGCCTGCTCAGATACACCCGGTTCTCGCTCAAACACCGACCGCTCGCCCGCAGCACCGGCAGCAGCCTTTCTCTCGGCGCCGTGGCGGTCGGGCCTCGCCGCGACGCCCTGAGCTGCGAAATCCCCCGGCTGCCTGCTGGTCTCGCGGCGCGACGGCCGCCCAGGCGCACCGGATCTCACGCAAGCGCCAATACTTGCCCACAGCGCCCGGCTTCTCCCGACGCGACCGCTTGACCCAGCACGCCCGAACGGCGACTCCTCCCCCTTCTCAGCGGTAGGCCGCCTTTCGCTTCTCCCGACCTTGATGCCGTGGCGATCGGCGCCCATCTCAGCGGCCCGAATGGCAAAAGCCCGAGTTGACTCCACTCGCGCAAGCGCCGACCGGTCGCCCGCAGCCCCGACGTCTCGCCTCTCTTCACCGAAATGTCCTGCTCGCTTACAACCGCATCAGGCCGACCGTCCGCAGCAACGCCGGGGTGAGTCTTTCTCGCGCGACGCGATTGCCGGCCCGTGCCGGGACGGTCCCCCTTCTCGGACGCAGGCCGCTCCTTGGACTCTCCGGGACTTGGTGCCGTGGCGGCCGGGCCTGGTGCGGCAGGACCCCCGGCCGCCCCACTGGTCCGCGATGCGACGGCCGGCCCAGGAGGCTCGTGAAGGCATGGTCGGGGCGTCGGCGGCGGGCTTGTCAGTGGGGTGGGTTCTGGGGCGGTCCCGCCAAGGTGTGCTCGCGTCCTGAAAGGTTGCGCTGTTCTCAATAAAGGCCAGGCGCTCTCTCGGCGGGGCAGGCGCATACTCTGGCGCACGGTGTGACCGGTCGGCTACATAGACTTCACCCGAATGCAGGTACGCACGGAATTTGCATGTTCACCGAAGAGAGCAGGGCACGGATCGTTGACGTGAGATAGGTGGATGCCGTCTCTTCAGCAGCAAGAATCGCGATCTTGTGATATTCGTGTGTGAGGCGTGGCGCGGTCGCGCTTTTCGCAAGGCTCGGCGCTCGTCGCGTCCCCGCAGACGCGCCGGCCGGTCGGAGGTGATGGCGCAGGGCCTTGGCGGTCCTCGGGTGCCGCCGCGCGTCCGGCGAGGCGAAATCGCGCCGAAGTCGGGTGGCCGGATCCGGTCAGAAGTATACGTTTCCGCGGTGTTCCTAATCTGTCGGGCGTAGAAGCTATGTCGGATATGGCGAGAGAAGTAACATCGCGCTGTTGAGCACCGAACAGCGGGAGTTGGGAGCGTCATGACGGAACGCGCGCAGGGGTCCGAGCTGCTGGCCACGTCCAAGATCGACACGAGCGTGCCGCATTCGGCGCGGATCTGGAACTACTGGCTCGGCGGCAAGGACAACTATCCCGTGGACCGGGAGGCCGGCGACCGGTACCGCGAGAAGGCGCCCGGCATCGTCGACATGGCCCGCGCGTCCCGGGTGTTCCTGACCCGCGCCGTCCGGTACGTGGCCGCGGAGGAGGGGGTGCGCCAGTTCCTCGACATCGGCACCGGGCTGCCGACCATGGACAACACCCACGAGGTGGCCCAGCGCGTCGCCCCCGACGCCAAGATCGTCTACGTGGACAACGACCCCCTGGTGCTGGTGCACGCCGAGGCGCTGCTCACCAACACCACCCCCGAGGGCGTCACCACCTACGTCGAGGCCGACCTGCACGACCCGGACACGATCATCGCCAAGGCCGGCAAGACGCTCGACTTCACCGAGCCGGTCGCGCTCATGCTCATGGGCATCCTCGGGCACATCCAGGACTGGGACGAGGCGAAGGCGATCACGCGGCGGCTGCTGGACGCCCTTCCATCGGGCAGTTTCTTCCTCCACTACGACAGCACCTACGTGGTCCAGGGGGAGGCGCTCCAGGAGGCGCAGCAGGAGTACGACGACACCGGCGCGGTGCCGTACGTGCTGCGCCACCCCGCCCAGCTCGCCGAGCTCTACGAGGGGCTCGAGCTCGTCGAGCCGGGCCAGGTGTCGTGCCTGAGGTGGCGGCCGGAGTCCACCGCGCTGGGCGAGCCGGAGGACGTCGACGTCTACGGGGCCGTGGCGCGGAAGCCCTGATCACAGCAGGCTGCGGCCGATGATCTCCTTCATGATCTCCGTGGTCCCGCCGAAGATCGTCTGAATGCGGACGTCCTGGTAGGCCTTGGCGATCGGGTATTCGGTCATGTAGCCGTAGCCGCCGTGCAGCTGGACGCACCGGTCGACGACGCGCTTGAGCAGTTCGGTGTTCCAGTACTTGAGCATCGCGGCCTCTTCGGCGCTCAGCTCGCCGCGCGACTCCTTGGCGATGCACTCGTCGGTGAACGCGCGGGTCACGGTCAGCTCGGTCTTCATCTCGGCGAGCG
Source organism: Actinomadura keratinilytica (assembly GCF_039539665.1). Classification (NCBI taxonomy): domain Bacteria; kingdom Bacillati; phylum Actinomycetota; class Actinomycetes; order Streptosporangiales; family Thermomonosporaceae; genus Actinomadura; species Actinomadura keratinilytica. Next base: position 85,981 of record NZ_BAABDO010000012.1, on the reverse strand, counting down.
TGAAGCGGTTGTGCTGGAACCTGCCGATGGGCCGGCCGAACGCCTCGCGGGTGCGGCAGTAGTCGAGGGTCTGCTCGAACGCGGTCTCCGCCCCGGCCTGGGCGCTGACGCCGATGGACAGCCGCTCGCGGGCGAGGTTCTGCATGAGGTAGATGAAGCCCATGCCCTCCTCGCCGAGCAGGTTCTCCTTGGGCACGCGCACGTCGTTGAAGAACAGCTCGGCGGTGTCCTGGGCGTGCATGCCGACCTTCTCCAGGTTGCGGCCGCGTTCGAAGCCCTCCATGCCGCGCTCGACGACGAGCAGGCTGACGCCCTTGTGCCCGGCCGCCGGGTCGGTCTTGGCGACGACGATCACCAGGTCGGCGAGGATGCCGTTGGAGATGAAGGTCTTGGAGCCGTTCAGGACGTAGTGGTCGCCGTCGCGGACCGCGGTGGTGCGGATGCCCTGCAGGTCCGACCCGGCGGCGGGCTCGGTCATCGCGATCGCGGTGATGATCTCGCCGGAGCAGTAGCCGGGCAGCCAGCGCCGCTTCTGCTCCTCGTCGGCCAGGCGCAGCAGGTAGGCGCCGTTGATGTCGTTGTGCACGGCGAACCCGGGCCCGGACGCGCCGGCGCGGGCCAGCTCCTCGTTCAGCACGACGTAGTAGCGGTAGTCGGCGATGCCGCCGCCCCCGTACTCCTCGGGGACCTCGATGCCGAGCAGACCCTGCCGGCCGGCGGCCAGCCAGACCTCGCGGGAGACGATGCCGTCCCGCTCCCACTGCTCGTGGTGCGGGGTGATCTCCTTGGCGATGAAGGACCGCACCATGTCGCGGAACGCCTCGTGCTCCTCGGTGAAGATGTCACGCGCCATCCGTGTCCCCGGCTCCCTCGATAAGTATTTGCTGATACGACGTCAATGTAACACTAGGACTGTCACATAGGGGGAGGGGGTCCGGGCGGTGCACAACGAGGAGCTGACCGTCGACGAGCTGGCCGCGCGGGCCGGGCTCACGGTGCGGACCGTGCGGTTCTACGCCGGACGCGGGATGCTGCCGCCGCCCCGGCTGCGCGGGCGCACCGGCCTGTACGGGCCCGACCACCTGGCCCGGCTGGAGCTGATCCGGGAGCTGCAGTCGCTGGGGCTGACGCTGGCGGCGATCGAACGGCACCTGGCCCGCCTGCCCGACGACGCCTCCCCCGAGGATTTGGCGCTGCACCGGGCCCTGCTGTCGCCGTGGGCCCCGGAGGCCCCCGAGGAGATCGACCGGCACGAGCTCGACCGCCGCACCGGGCAGCGCCTGGACGACGCGGCGCTCGAACGGCTGCAGGCCCTCGGCATCGTCGAGCCCGCGGAGGACGGCCGCGTGCGCGTCGTCAGCCCGGCGCTGCTGGGCGTGGGCGCGGAGCTGGCCGGCCTCGCCATGCCCCTGGAGACGCTGCGGGCCACCCACGAGGCCGTCGAACGGCACACCCGGGCGCTGGCCGCGGAGCTGCAGCAGGTCTTCCAGGACACGCTCGTGCGCCCCTACCGCGAACGCGGCCGCCCGCCCGAAGAACGCCGGCGCCTGATCGAGCTGTCGGGCAGGCTCAAGCCCCTGGTGATCCAGTCGCTGGTCACCGCCTTCCGCCGCGCCGTCGACGACGCCATCCGGGGGAAGGTGACCGCGGCGGAGTGAGGAGCACCCGACCGGCCGGCCGGGGCCGTCAGGCGTCGCGCCACTCCTGGTTCTCGTAGTCGACGAGGCGGGGGTGGGCGAGGGTGTTGACGTCGACGTCGCGGTGGCGCAGGTCCTTGCCGAAGACGGCGGCGGCACGCAGCACGTCGGAGTCCAGGAACCGCAGCGGCGGGGCGGCGGAGGCGAGGGCCAGCGGCGGGCGGGCCGCGCCGGGGGCGGCCAGGACGAAGCCCCAGTCGCCGAAGCTGGGCACGTCCACGTGGTAGGGGACGGTGGCCAGCCCGGCGGCGCGGATGGACTTCTCGATGCACCAGAACGAGCGGGGCGCGAAGTACGGCGAGCCGGCCTGCACCACCATCCGCCCGCCCGGCGCCAGCACCCGTTCGACCAGCCCGTAGAACTCCACCGAGTACAGCTTGGCCGTGGACACGTCGTCGGGGTCCGGCATGTCCACGATCACCGCGTCGTACCGGCGGGACGCGCCGCGCAGCCAGGAGAAGGCGTCGGCCTCGACGGTGCGCACCCGCGGGTCGGCGAAGGCGTGCCCGTTGAGGTCGGCCAGGTCGCGGTAGGTGCGGGCCAGGCGGAGCATCTCCGGGTCCAGCTCGACGAGCGTCACCTCGCGCACGTCCCGGTAGCGCAGCACCTCGCGCAGCGCCAGGCCGTCGCCGCCGCCGAGCACCAGCACGCTGCCCCGGGCGCCCGCCAGCGCCGGATGCACCAGCGACTCGTGGTAGCGGTACTCGTCGACGGACGAGAACTGCAGGTCGCCGTTCAGGAACAGCCGCACGTCGCGGCGGCCCGACACCGCCGCCTTCCGGGTGATCACGATCTCCTGGTAGGGGGTGCGCTCGGCCAGCGCGATCGGGTCGCGGTACAGGGCCTGCCGCGCGGTCACCTCGAAGCCGTCCGCCAGGGCGTAGGTGGCGCCGAGGACGGCCAGCACGCCCGCCATGCCCGCCCACAGCCCGGCGCGCACGCCGCGTCCCAGCTGCCGCCGGAACAGCCACAGCACCACGGCGATGCCCGCGACCGCGTTGACCACGCCGACGACCAGGGCGCCCTTGATGTGCCCGAACACCGGCAGCAGCAGGAACGGGAAGGCCAGCCCGCCGACCAGCGCGCCCACGTAGTCCGCGGCGAACAGGTCGGCGACCGCGCTGCCCGCGTCCTGCCGGCGGATCCGCTGCAGCAGCGTCATCAGCAGCGGGATCTCCGCGCCGATCAGCGCGCCCACGACGAAGGCGACCACCACCAGCGCCGGGACGTACAGGTCCAGCCAGGCGAACGCGGCGTACAGCGCCAGCACCGACAGTCCGCCCGTCATCGCAAGGGCGGCCTCCACCAGCGCGAACGCGGTGACCGGGTGGCGCTGCAGGGGCTTGGCGGCCAGCGAGCCGACGCCCATCGCGAACACCATGACCGACAGCACGATCGACGCCTGGGTGACCGAGTTGCCCACCAGGTAGCTGCCGAGGGCGACGAGCGCCAGCTCGTACACCAGCCCGCACGCGGCGCAGGTGAACACGGCCGCCAGCACCAGGGCGCGCGCGGCCCGGGCGGGCAGCCGCAGCCCCCCGCCCTCGCCGGCGCCGTCGGCCCGGTCCGGTCGGCCGGCGGTCAGGAGACCGCCCCGGCCACGATCGCCGCGACGGCGAGGTCGGCGGCGGCCACCACCCAGCCCGCCGGGTGCACCCCCGCGCCGTCCACCAGCGTCGCGCCGAGCTTGCCGGGGGTGAGCAGGTCCAGCAGGTAGAACGCGACGACCATCAGCACGATGCCGAGCAGGCCGTAGACGGCGGTGTCGAGCAGGCCCTGGCCGAGGTCGTCGTCGCTGGTGACGATGGCGGTGGTGACGATCATGCCGACGCCGAGGAGCTTGACCGACAGCAGCAGCGCGGCGCCGCGGTTGCCCTCGGTCCAGATCTGGTGGCCGAGCCGCCCGGGGGTGGTGATCTCGACCACCAGGTAGCCCAGCGCCATCAGCGCGATGCCCAGCGCCCCGTAGGCGAGCGTGGCGCCGCCCTCGTGCAGGATGTCGTTCAACGGTTGCTCCTCACTTGCCCGACCCGGGGCCGCCGCCGCGGAAGGACGCTCTGCCACTGCTGGTCCAGCCGTTGCTGCCGGGGACGGACCAGTGGCTGCTGACGTGCCTGTAGTACCGGCCGTAGCCGGGCGTCGGGGCGTCGACGGTGATCCGGCTGCCCGTCCCGTCCGGCAGGACGCCGACGACGAGCTTGGGGTAGCGCAGGAAGACCCCGCCGTTCCGCCCCAGCGTGTCAAGGTCGTCCACCCGGTCGATGGCCTTGTACTTGGCGTTGATCTCGTGGGCGACGGTCCGCGGGGGCTTCGGCGAACGGTAGGTGTCGGTGGCCACCCGGGTGTACCGGTCGGCGATGAAGCCGCGCGGCCCGCCGTCCCCCACCAGTACCGCGATCAGCACGATGAGGGCGATGGCGGCCGCCGCCACCCCGCCGATCACCCAGTGCCTGCGGCTCACGATGTCCTCACCAGCCGACTGCGCGTCATGACGATCTCCCGGGTCTGCGGGTAGGCGTGCCAGGTGCGCCAGCCGATTCCGGCTCCGGGCGCACCGGTGTCGTCGAGCGCCAGCGCGGTGACCGCGTGGTCGGATCCCGGATAGGTTCCGGTCAGCGCGTCGGGGCGGCCGGCGAGCCGGTCGCGCAGCGCGTCCACGGCGCGGGCGAACGCGGCGGCGTCGCCGTGGGCGGCGGTGCGCGCGGCGAAGTCGTAGGACCATCCGGGCAGGGCGTCGCGGATCCGCGCGGGCAGCGGGCGGGCGCCGTCCGGCAGGTCGCAGGCCACGGTCTCGCTGAGCGGGCCCGCGATCACCTGGTGGGACGCGCCGAGCAGCCGCAGCTGCACGCGCAGGCCGGCGCGTTCCAGGGGCAGGACGGCCAGGGCGTCGCGCGGCGGCAGGCCGACCGCGAACATCAGCGCGTCGGCGCGGGTGTCGGCGTAGGGGGTGTGGAGCGTCGCGAGCACGGTCTCAGCTTCCCGGGTAGATGGTCAGCGCGCCGTTCGGCACCCGCTCGCCGGTGCCCATCTCCCACTCGGCGCCGCCGAAGCGCTCGAACGACAGGTAGCGGCCGCCGGGGGCGGTGTAGTCGGCGTACTCCACCCGGCCCCGGTCGCCGAGGCCCGTGGTGCCCTCGCCGGCGTACTCGGCGGTGCCGTGCTCCTCGCGGTGGTACTCCACGCCGTCGACGGTGAGCGTCCGGCGGTCGGGGCGCAGGCCGCCGGGGTCGCGGGCGGTCCACCAGACGACCTCCAGGTCCGGGTCCTCCTCGACGGAGATCCAGACTTTGGCGCCCTCGGCGGTGTCGGCGTCCAGCAGGTGCTCGCTCCAGGTGAACCCGCCCTCGCGCAGGCGCAGCGAGCCCCGCACGAAGTACCGGACGCCCAGGTACTCGACCATGTCGCCGGCCTTGAGGGCGCGCGGGTCGCCGCCCACCGCGTCGGCGGCGGCGAACGGGTCGCGCGGCGCGGCGGGCGCGGCGCCCGGTGCGGCGGGCCCCTGGCCGCGGCGGCGCAGCAGCAGGACCAGCAGCACGGCGATGACGACCAGGGCGGCGAGGATCAGGACGAGCAGGACCGCGACCGCTGCTCCGCCCATGCGGACCTCCACGCATTCGACTACGGCACCGGGATTGACCCGCGGATCCTATCGATAACGGTCACGCAGGAACATCGGCAGCATAGACGTCACCGCGGCCACATCGGTTTCAAGCGGAACGCAACACCTGTGTCGCGGCATGCGGCACCGGGCCACCCGTGCGGCGCAGGCGGGAGGCCGGGGCGGGCCGGAGGTCAGAGGCGGGAGACGGCGGCGGCGACGCGTTCGTCGGTCGCGGTGAAGGCGATGCGGACGTGCCGCGCCCCGCCCCGGCCGTAGAAGTCGCCGGGGCCGACGAGGATGCCGAGGTCGGCCAGGTAGCCGACGGTGTCCCAGCAGGGCTCGTCGCGGGTCGCCCACAGGTACAGCGACGCCTCGGAGTGGTCGATGCGGAAGCCGTGCCGCTCGAACGCCTCGCGCAGGGCGGCGCGGCGGCGGGCGTAGCGCTCGCGCTGGGCGTCCACGTGCGCGTCGTCGTCGAACGCGGCGGCCATCGCGGCCTGCACCGGCGCGGGGACGATCATCCCGGCGTGCTTGCGGACCTCCAGCAGCCGCTTGACCAGCACCGGGTCGCCGGTGACGATCCCGGCCCGGTAGCCGGCCATGTTGGAGCGCTTGGACAGCGAGTTGACCGCCAGCAGCCCCTCGTGCGAGCCCTCGCACACGTCCGGGTGCAGGATCGAGATCGGCCGCCGGTCGGGGTCGTCGTCCCAGCCGAACTCCAGGTAGCACTCGTCGCTGACCACGATCGCGCCGCGGCCGCGCGCCCAGGCCACCACCTTGCGCAGGTGCTCGGTGGGCAGCACCCGCCCGGTCGGGTTGGACGGGGAGTTCACCCAGACGATCTTCGGGTTGACCGGGCCGAGGGACAGCAGCCCGTCGGCGGGCACCGGTTCGGCCCGGGCCAGGCGGGCGCCCACGTCGTAGGTCGGGTAGGCCAGCTCGGGGAAGACGATCCGGTCGCCGGGGCCCGCGCCGAGCAGGGTCGGCAGCCACGCCACCAGCTCCTTGGTGCCGATGACCGGCAGCACCGCGTCGGGGTCGGCGCCGGTCACGCCGAGCCGCCGCCGCAGCCAGCCCGCGACGGCCTCGCGCAGCCGGGGCGTGCCGTAGGTCTGCGGGTAACCGGGGGCGTCGGCGGCCTCGGCCAGCGCCGCGCGCACGGGTTCGGGCGTGGGGTCCACGGGGGTGCCGACCGACAGGTCGACGAGCCCGCCGGGGTGCGCGGCGGCGCGCTCCCGGTAGGGCCGCAGTCGATCCCACGGGAAGTCCGGCAGCGTGAACACCACAGATGGCTCCGTTTCTGCGACTGGCGTTTGGGTCGGCCGGGTGTCGTCCCGGCGCGCCCCGGCGTCCGGGACGGCGGCGGGCGGGCGAGCGGTGTGCCCCGTCGACACGAAGGCCGTGGCCCCGAGGTCGGGGCCACGGCCTTGAGCGTACGCGACCGGTGCCGGTCCTGCGCGCAAGAGTCCTGCGCCCCCGGCCCCTGTCATCAGGGTTTCCGGGGGTTCGTCCCTGTACGGGTGCTCCGGGCCCCGGCGGCGGCGGACGGACGGCCGCCGTGCAGGGCGCCGTGCCCCGGTCGGCCGCACGGCGTCGGCAGGGGTCGTTACTCCTCGCCCTGCGGAGGCAGGGCGGCCACGATCGGGTGGTCCCTGTCGATCTTGCCCACCTTGGAGGCGCCGCCGGGCGAGCCGAGCTCGTCGAAGAACTCCACGTTGGCCTTGTAGAAGTCCTTCCACTGCTCGGGGGTGTCGTCCTCGTAGTAGATGGCCTCCACCGGGCAGACCGGCTCGCACGCACCGCAGTCGACGCACTCGTCGGGGTGAATGTAGAGCATTCGCTTCCCCTCGTAGATGCAGTCGACAGGGCACTCCTCGATGCAGGCCTTGTCGAGCACGTCCACGCAGGGCTGCGCGATGACGTAGGTCACGTCATTGACTCCTCTCGGATCCTTCGGCCCCGCCGTACGCCACGGCTCACCGCAAGCTCGCTGTGAATAGTATTGCCACCACGGCGTAGTCGATTCGACATGGGGGGCCTCACATGTCAGACCGTCGCGCCGCTCGGCCGCTGGTGTCGATCACACCGGCCGACGCGGGGCAGCGGATCTCGCTGCGCCGCCGGTTGCCCACCGGAGAGTACAGCGACGTGGTCGGCGTCCTGGAATCGTGGTCCGGTCGCCTGCTGCGGGTCCGCCGGCGGCACGGCGAGGTGGTCGAGGTCCCCGAGGACATCGTGGTGGCCGCCAAGGTCGTCCCGCCCGCGCCCCCGCCGCGCCGTCCCCGCGGCTGATCGTTTCCCCGCCGCGCGGGCCGCGACACGCCGGGGCGGGCCCGGGCCCGGCAAAACCTCGGTGAAGCGCCTTTGGGCTCAGCGCCCGGCGTACCGGTGGCCGGGCACAAGGGGGCGGCCGCCGAACAGCTCCGAGACGGTGACGAACGTGAAGCCGCGTTCCCGGAGCCCCTCCAGGACGCTCGGCACGGCGGCGACCGTGGGCCGGTGGATGTCGTGGAACAGCACGATGCCGCCCCGGCGGGGCTCGCGGACCCCGGCGGTGATGTTGCGCCGCACATCGCGGTGCAGCCAGTCGAGGGTGTCGACGCTCCACAGGATCAGGGGCATGTCCACGGCGTTCGCCACCCGCTCGTCGACGGCCCCGTACGGCGGGCGGAACAGCGCGGGAGCGACCCCCGTGACGTCCTGGACGGCCTGCTGCGTGCGCCGCACCTGGGCCCGCACCTCCCAGGTCGGCAGCGTCGTCAGGTCGGGGTGGGACCAGCTGTGGTTGCCCACCTCGTGCCCCTCCTCCACCATCCGCCGCACCAGGTCGCGGTGCCCGGCCACGTTCTGCCCGAGCAGGAAGAACGTGGCGTGCACGCGGGCGGCGCGCAGCCGGTCCAGCAGCAGGCCGGTGTAGGCGCCGGGCCCGTCGTCGAAGGTCAGCGCGACGCACTTGCGCACGGAGCAGTCGACGCGGGCGGGCGGCGGTGCGGGGGGCTCCTCATCCGGAGACGGCCCGGGCTCGTCCCGCTGCGGCACGAGGTGGTTTTCGTGCGCGGCGGGCGTCGTGGCCGGGTCGGGATCGGGCTCGGGCTCGGCGGAGGCGGAGGGCGACGGGTCGCCGGTGCGCTTGCCTGCGTCCCTCGCCCTGGTCGGTTCGGCGCGCTGCACCGCGGACTGGGCGCATCCGGCGGCGAGCACGAGCCCGAGCAGCGCGACGACCACACCGGCCCTGCCTCGCACCACGCCTCCCGGATCATCCCGCCCTGCCGCTGGGCGCTGCATACCCCCCGAGGGGCTCGGCACACCCCGACTTTCAGGCCCGAACCGGCCAGTCCGGGACCTCGGGCGGCAGATCGGTCGTGACCTTCATGGGGAACGCGGCGGCGCGCTTCTCCAGGAACGCCGTGACGCCCTCGCGGGCGTCGGCGGCGCCGCCCAGCGCGGCCATCAGCCGGGAGTCGGCGGCGTGCGCGTCCCAGGGGGACGGGGCCGACAGGCCCGACCACATCAGGCGGCGGATCGCGGCCACCGAGACGGCGGAGGTGTTGTCGCGGATCTCGGCGGCCAGCTCGTAGGCGGCGGGCAGCAGGTCCTCGGGGGCGACGACCCGCGACACCAGGCCGCCGCGCAGGGCCTCGTCGGCGTCGAACACCCGGCCCGTCACCGCCCACTCCATGGCCTGGGAGATGCCGACCAGGCGCGGCAGGAACCAGCTCGACGCGGCCTCGGTGACGATGCCGCGCCGGGCGAACACGAAGCCGAAGCGGGCGTTGCCGGCGGCCAGCCGCACGTCCATGGGCAGCGTCATGGTGACGCCGACGCCGACGGCCGCGCCGTTGAACGCGGCGATGACCGGCTTGAGGCAGCGCGCGACGCGCAGCGCGACCGTGCCGCCGCCGTCGCGGGGCGTGCCGTCCTCCAGCACGTCGTCCTCGCCCGCGAACATCTCCTGCGTCTTGCCGCGGTCGAAGGTGTCGCCGCCCGCCCCCAGGTCGGCTCCGGCGCAGAAGGCCCGGCCCGCCCCGGTCACCACGACCGCCCGCACCTCGTCGTCGGCGTCGACGCGGTCGAAGGCGTCGAGCATCTCGGTGCGCATGGTGTAGGTGTAGGCGTTCAGGCGTTCCGGCCGGTTGAGCGTGAGCGTGGCGATCCCGTCCCGCACCCGGTAGTCGATCTCGCTGTACGGCACCTTGCGACCCCTCTCCGGAGACGTTTTCGAACAGGATTCTAGAAAGCCGCCGGTGCGGCGCGGGCGCCGGGCGTCAGGAGCGGGCCGGGTCAGGAGCGGCCGGGTCAGGAGCGGCCGGGTCAGGAGCGGCCGGGTCAGGAGCGGGCCGAGGGGAACAGCCGCACGACGACCTCGCGCCGCCACTGGTCCACCGCGCCGGTGAAGCCGGCGGGCGGACCGGGCACCAGGTGGTCGCCGTCGGCCGTCAGGCGGAACGCCACATCCGGCGCAAGTTGCACGTCACCGGGAGGCGGCCCGCCGGCCGCGGCGACGCGTGCGGCCAGCGCCGCCAGGATGCGCGCCCACCCCCGCCCGAGATAGGGCGGCAGGCCGGCGGCGCGCAACTCGGGCAGCCCGCGCAAGGCCAGGCCTCGGGTGCGAAGCTCCAGGCCGTCGGGCTGTTCGGCGCCCACGACGCGCACCTCGCCCGACGTCACCGCGCGTTCGTCCATGCCCACGACCGTACGCCGCCCGGCGGTCGGCACGCGCCGTGGCCGGTCGCGTCGCGGTCCGTGAAGCAGGTCACTGTACGCCGTCCACGTGGTGGAACGCCACCCCGCAACTGGCGGTTTGTCGGATAAATTACGACGGTGCAATGGGCCGTCACGACGTACGACTCCGTCTTCGGGTACGTCTCCGCGCACGGCGCGCCTCTGGTCGATCTGCTCGACCCGCAGCCCGGTGAGCGGATCATCGACCTGGGCTGCGGCACGGGCGCGTTCACCGCGGAGATCGCCGAACGCGGAGCGGAGGTGCTGGGCATCGACGGCAACCCCGAGATGGTCGCCCAGGCCGCGGCGCTGAACCCGGGGCTGTCCTTCGTGGTCGGCGACGCCCACACCTTCACCGTCACCGAGCAGTACGACGCCGTCGCGTCCAACGCCGCCCTGCACTGGATGAACCGCGATCCGGACGCGGTGATCGCGCGGGTGCACGCGGCGCTGCGGCCCGGCGGCCGGTTCGTCGGCGAGCTGGGCGGGGCGGGCAACTGCGCCGAGCTGATCGCCGCGATGCAGACCGCCTGGCGGGTGTTCGGGCTCGGCGAGCCCGAGCTGCCCTGGTACTTCCCCAGCCCGGCCGAGTACGCCACCCGCCTGGAGGCGGGCGGCTTCACGCTGCGGCTGCTGGAGCACGCCGACCGCCCCACCCGCATGACCGAGGGGCCGGACGGCGCCGCCGACTGGGTCCGCACCTACGCCGCGGCCGCCCTCGCCGACGTACCGCCCGACCTGGTCGAACCGCTGCTGGCGCGGATCAACGAACTGGCCGCGCCCGCGCTGCGCCGCGAGTCCGGCTGGGTCGCCGACTACGTGCGGCTGCGCTTCGCCGCCGTCCGCAAGGCCTGACCCGGCGGCCGCCGCGTCCGGCTTCTAGCCTGGGGGCATGCTGCGGCTCTACGACCATCGCACCGGACGGTCCGGGGACCTGGCGCGCGGCCCGCTGCGGATCCACGTCACGGCCGGGGCCGACCGGGCGCTGATCATCGCCGATCTGCTGCGGCGGGTCGCCGAGCGCACCGGGCGCCGCCCGGCCGTGGTGACCCGCGCCGAGGGCGTCGAGCCGTCCGCGCACGCCTTCGCCGACCTGCGCCTGCCGGACTTTCCCGTGGCCGGCGCCCCGGCCGCGGACGGGGCGGTGTTCGTCGGCCCCTCCCCCGGGCCGGGGCTCTCCCTGCTCGTCCCGGACGCCGCGCCCGCGGGCGGGGACGCCCTGAGCCTCCGGCTGGCGGTGCTGCGCGTCCACTACCGCGAGCCGGCCGATCTGGAGGCCCTGAGCGAGCGGGCGGAGGCGGACCTGTCGCGCTGGCGGGCGCTGGTGGCCGAATGGGCCCGCTCCCCGGGCCGTCCCATGGACCGCGCGTACGCGACGCGGGCGCAGGAGGCCCTCGCCGACGACCTCGACAGCCCGACCGCCCTGGCGACGCTCGACCGGCTGGCCGAGGACCCGGACGTGGCCCCCGGCGCCAAACTGGAGACCTTCATCCATCTGGACCTGCTGCTCGGCCTGGACCTGGTCGCCCGGATCGGCTGGGCCTGACGCCGGCTCAGCCGGGCGGCGGCGGGGCGTCCCGCACCTCCGCCAGGACGCCCTCCGCGACCAGTTCCCCCAGCGGCCGCCGGAACACGTACGCCTTCCCTCCGCCGGGCTGGTCGAACCAGGGGATGGCGACACCCGACAACACCCGCACCGGCCGCTCGACCCGGTACAGGCGGTACGGGCGGTTGGCCCAGTCCGGCGGCAGCGACCGCTGCCCGAACGGAATCCGCGCCGTGTAGGCGACGTTGCCGTCGGCCTCTCCGAACCGGTCCACGGTGTCGCCCACCTGCAGCTCGATCTCCAGCATGTCGCGGAACAGGCTCAGCGGCGGCTCCCCCTCCAACGGTTCGTACGGCTGCTCCACCATGGTGGGCGGCGCCTCGGCAGCCGTCGGCGGCACCGCCTGCGGGGCAGGCACATCGACCTGCGTGGCAGGAACGTCAACAGACGGGGCAGGGACACCCCCCTGCGGGGCGGACACGTCGGCAGGCGGATTCGGGACACCGGCCTGTGAGGCCGGGACATTGGCAGGCGGAGCCGAGACATCAGCCTGCGCGGCGGGCACGTCAGTAGGCGGGGTCAAGGCGTCGGCAGGCGGGGCGGGCACACCAGCCTGCGGGGCAGAAGCACCAGCAGGCGGGGCCGAGACATCGGCCTCCGGGGCAGGCGCATCGGCAGACGGGGCAGGGACACCAGCCCGAGGGCCCGCCACATCGGCAGGCGGAACCGGAACACCAGCCTGCGGGGCCGGGGCGCCGGTGGGCGGGCGCGGAATATCGGTCTGCGGGGCTGACACGTCGATGGGCGAGGCAGGGGCATCAGCCGGCGGAGCCGGGGAACCAGTGGGCGGGGCCGCAACACCGGCCTGCGGGTCAGGCACATCGACGGGTCGAGCTGGAACACCGGCCTGCGGGGCGGGCACATCGGCGTGCGGGGGCGGGTCGGCGACACCGGCCTGCGGGCCAGACACGTCAACGGGCGAGGCAGGGACGCCGGCAGGTGGTGCCAGGGCATCGGCCTGCGGGCCGGACACGTCGGCGGGCGGAGCCGGGACGCCGGCCTGCGGGAGAGAGTCCTCAGCCTGCGGGGCAGACGTGTCGGCGGGCGGGGCAGAGGCGTTGCTGGGCCGGGGCATGGGGACCGTCCGCGAGTCGGGGGTGTCCTGCTGCTGGGGCACGAGCAGCAGGGCGCCCAGCAGGTGCGCGGCGGCCTGTCGGCCGGAGTCGAAGACGGCCTCGTCGCGGCGCTCGCCGTCCTCGTACCGGAACACCGCCCAGCGCAGCCCGTCCCGCACCAGGCACCAGGCGCCCTCGGCCGTCGCCTCCAGCCGGTAGGAACCGGGGTCCACGCCGAGCTCCTCAAGCCGCCGCCGCACCCGGGCGACCCACACCTCACCAGGGGGGCGGAGCTCGAACGTCCGCCACCGGTAGCCTCCGTCGGTCTCCTCCCCAGCGGCTTCTTCCGCCGCCTGGGCGGGCACGGCTTCGGGAGCGGGGTCCGGGGCGCTTGTCGCCTCTGGTGCCGGGGCCGCTCCAGGGGAAGCGGGGTCCGCAGCAGCGGGCGGCGGCGCGGCGGGCTCCGGGGCGGAGGGCGCGGGGGCGGGCTTGCCGGACAGGGCGGCGGTGGCGGCCTGCAGGGTGGGTTCGTCCACCTCGGGGACGCGGAAGCCCCGGGCGCGGATGTGGGCGACGAGGTCGGGTTCGGGCGGGAGACCGTGCTCGCGCAGGTAGTAGCCGACGGCACCGGCCCAGATCCAGGTGCCGTCGGTGTGGAAGGTCAGCGGTACGCGGTCACCGCGTTCGGGGGCGAGCTGGTCGGGGGCGTAGGAGCGGGCGGCCCGCACCAGCGGCGCGTTGTGCAGGTACTCGGCGAGGCGTTCGGCCTCGTCGGGGGCCACGGGGGGACGGGACACCGAGGGCCGGGCGCCGTCCGATCCGGCGTGGTCGAAGACTCGGGCCTTGCGGAACGTGCGCGTCGCGGCGCCGCCCAGGCGGCGGCTCATCCAGTCGGGCGCCTGCTCCATGGGGAAGCGCTGCAGTTCCCGGCGGACGTCGTCGGCGCTGGGCTCGGTGTTCCAGGCGGGTTCCGCGTCGCGCTGGTAGGTCCCGTCGACGATCACCCTGCCGTTGTCCAAGCGCACCTGGAACTCGAAACGCGACCAGACGCCGCCCTCGAACGCGTACATGCCCGCGCGCAGCCGGTCCAGCAGCGCCCCGGCGGCGGCGGGCGGCGTCCATGGGCGCGTGGTCCCGTCGTCGGAGAACACCGTCACCGGCGGGAACTCGACGTGGTCCCCCACCGCCTGGTAGTAGCCGTGCAGCCGACGCCACAGCGCCGGGGCGTGGTCGGCCAGCAGCATGGCCAGGTCGTGCGTCATCAACTGCATCTGCTGGACGGGGTTGAGCGGCTCGGGGTCGGGGTCGGGGCGGTACTCGGGTCCGCGTCCCTCCAGGCGCGCCGCCAGCCAGGCGGGCGTGTGCTCGGGGGCGCGCGGCATGACGACCTGGTCGCGCTGGTAGCACTCCGCGGGGATCGGCGGGGCCCACAGGGGGTCGAAGTCCCAGTTGTAGAGCCGTTCCACGACGCCGGGCTCGATCAGGAACAGCGCGGAGAACCAGGTGCCGCGTCCGGGTTCGTAGTGCGCGCGGCGCAGCTCCATCAGCAGGTCGGTGAGCTGGGACGGCACGCCCTCGGACGGGACGGCCGTGCCGTCGGCGGCGAGGACGGTGGCGGTGACCTCGCTGACCGCCACGGTGGCCGCGCAGCGAAGGTCGATGCGGCGCCATCCGGGCGGCGCCGTCCGCTGGACGAGCTCGACGATCCGGCCTTCCAGCTCGGCCACTCGGTCACCCGACACGGACATATCCCCTCATCGTCTACCGTTGCACGACTTCGGGCAGGGTATCGGGCCGCACCCACAGCGACGTCCGGGTAAAGGCGTTGCCCGGGGACGGTCATCTGCCGGATGCTCGGGGCCATGCGGATCGAGCAGTTGATCGAACTGGAGCGACGCGGCGAGCTTCCGGAGTTCGTGTTGTTCTGGGGCGGCACGAAGCCCAAGGGGTGTCTCAGCCAGTGGTATCCGTCGCCCTTCACGCTCGACGGCGTCACCTACGCCACGGCCGAGCACTACATGATGGCCGAGAAGGCGCGCCTGTTCGGTGACGGCGAGGCGGTCGAACGGATCCTCGCCGACCCCGACCCCGGGCGGGCCAAGGCGCTGGGGCGCCGCGTCAGGAACTTCGACGAGGACACCTGGGCCAAGCACCGGTACGACATCGTCGTGACGGGCAACAAGGCCAAGTTCGGCACCCACGAGCGGCTTCGCGACTTCCTGCTGGGGACGACGGGCAAGGTGCTGGTGGAGGCCAGCCCGGAGGACGCCATCTGGGGCATCGGGCTGAGCGAGCAGCAGCCCGAGGCGCGGCGGCCGTCCCAGTGGCGGGGGACCAACCTGCTTGGTTTCGCTTTGATGGAGGTACGCGAATATCTGCGAGAGCACCCGGCCTAAGGCAATACGGTCGGGTGCCGTGTCGAGCGAAGCCGTCTCCGCCCCCGAGCCCACCGTCGCCCCTCCCCCGCCGCGTCGCCGGCGCAGGGGGCGCGTCCTGCTGATCGCGCTGCTGGCCGTCGTCGTCGTGCTGGGCCTGGGGACGGGCGGGGTCGGCTGGTACTTCTCCGGTGTCGCCACCGAGGTGTCGCACGAGTGGGAGTACCCGCTGACGGTGCTGGACGTGGGGGACGGCACCGTGACGCTCCCCCGCGACGAGGCCACGGTGCGGCCGGGCACATGGGCGCTGGCGTGGAAGGGCGGGCGTGCCCTTCTGGGCCCGGTGGTAAAGCAGGACGAGCGCAGCGTCGTGCGCAACGTGGCGGAGGTTCCCCAGGGCACGCTCACCAAGGGCCTGGCCGTCCACCTCGACCATTGGGTGTACGCGGGGGATCCCCGGCGCGCCCTGGGCCTGGAGTTCCGCGACGTCACCTATCCCACGCAGGTGGGGGCGATGCCCGCGTGGTTCCTGCCCGGTACGACGAACCGGACGACGTGGGTCATCGCGGTGCACGGACGCAACGCCGACAGGGCCGAGACGTTCCGGGCCATGCCCGCGGTGCACCGCCTGGGCCTGCCCATGCTGTCCATCGCCTACCGCAACGACGTGGGGGCGCCCCGCTCACCGGACCACCGCAACCACCTGGGCGACACCGAGTGGCGCGACGTGGCCTCCGCCGTGGCGTACGCCCGGTCGCAGGGCGCCACGGGTGTGGTCCTGTACGGGTGGTCGATGGGCGGGGCGATGGTGATGACCGCCCTGCGCCACTCCGACGACCCGGGGTTCGTCCGCGGCGTGGTGCTCGACTCCCCGGTGATGGACTGGAACGCCACCCTCGACAAGCAGGGCGCCGCCCGCAACCTGCCCGGGTTCGTCACGGCCGCGGCCAAGCGCATCCTGCAGTGGCGTACCGGCATCGATTTGGAGGACTACGACCAACGCCGGTACGCCCCCGACCTGAAGACCCCGACACTGCTGTTCACCACGGACGCCGACGCCACGGTGGACAACGCGCCGTCACTGGCCTTCGCCGAGCGCGCGCCCCGGGGAATGGTCACGCACGTCCGAGCCCAGGGTGACCACACCGAGGCGTGGAACGTGGACCCGGCCGCCTACGAGCGCGCGCTGCACGCCTTCGTTACCGGCCTCAAGCCGTGAGCAGACGCGCCGCCTCCCCCAGCAGTTCGATCTGACGCAGCGGGTCCCCTGCGAACGGCAGGCCGATGATGCGGTGCGCCCCCGCTTCCGCCAGCGCGGCCAGGCGCTCGGCGGCCTGTTCGGGGCTTCCCACGGCCAGCGCGTTGCGCGCGGCCTCTTCCGGCATGCCGTACTGCATCAGCCCCTGCACCTGGGCGTCGACCACGGACGCGGGCAGGCCTCCCAGGCCGATGCTGATACTGGCGGTCAGCTTCGGTGCCGGGCGGCCCTGTTCGGCGGCCAGTTCCGCCAGCCGCGCCCCCGCGTCCTTGAGGGCGCTCGGCGTGGGGAACCCCGCGTACCACTCGCCGCCGAACCGCAGGATTCGGCGTATCGTCGCCTTGCCGAACCCGCCGCCGATGAGCAGCGGCGGCATGGGCGCGCCCGGCTCCAGCGTGACCTGTTCTCCGTTGACGGTCGCGGGCTTGCCCTCGACCAGGTCCGGCAGGACCTCCAGTGCCGCGTCGGTGCGCTTGCCGCGTTCGGCGTAGGGGACGCCGACGGCCTTCCATGCCGCGTCACCGTGCACGGCCCCGCCGGTGCCGACGCCCAGCAGCACCCGCCCGCCCGACAGGTGCTGCAGGCTCGCGACCTGCTTGGCCGCCCATGCGACGGGACGCAGCGCCAGCACCATCACGCCGAAGCCGAGCTTGATGCGCTCGGTGGCGGCCGCGGCCGCGGCCAGCCGCAGCGTGCTGTCGAGGAACGGCTTGGCCGCGATCAGGTGGTCCCCCGACCACAGCGACTCCAGTCCGACCTCCTCGGCGCGCCGGGCCTGCGGGACGACCGCCGCGGCGTCCCGCGGGTTCGCCGACGACAGTCCGACGCCCACCTTGAGCTGTTCCATCACCGCACCTCCAGCAGAGTCTTGCCGACGGTCGCGCGCGCCTCGATGGCCGCGTGCGCGTCGGCGGCACGTTCGAGCGGGAACCGCTGGCCGATCAACGGACGCAGCCGCCCGGCGGCGGCCTCGGCGAGCGCGCTCTCGGTGCTCTCGCGCAGCAGCTCGGGCGTCACCTCCGGCTTGACCAGCGTCACACCGCGCTCGGCCGCCTCCTCCTCGGACACGCCGGCCCACTCGCCGCTGGCCAGGCCGTAGCTGACCATGCGTCCCCCCGGGCGCAGCAGCCGGAACGCGGCGCGCCCCACGGCGCCGCCGACGCCGTCGAAGACGACGTCCACCCCGTCGACGCCCCCGGTCCAATCCGGCTCCAGGTAGTCGACGGTCTCGTCGGCGCCCAGCTCCCGTGCCACCTCCAACTTGCGCGGACCGCCCGCCGCCGCGACGACCGTCGCCCCGGCCGCCTTGGCGAGCTGCACCAGCAGCGACCCGACGCCTCCCGCGGCCGCCTCCACCAGCACGCGCTCCCCCGCACGCGGCGCGGCGGCCCGCAGCTGCAACGTGGCGGTACGCCCGTCGGCCAGCAGCGCGACCGCCGCGTCCAACTCCAGCGCGTCGGGCACCAGGTACAGGCCCGCCGCGTCCACGGCGGCCCGCTCGGCGTAGCCGCCCGAACCACCGGTGGCGGTCACCACCCGCTTGCCCACCAGCCCCGGGTCCACACCGTCGCCCACCGCCGACACGACACCGCCGACACCGTTGCCGGGGATCATCGGCAGCTGCGCCTTGAACGGCCCGTTGCCGGTCGCGCGGAACTGCGTCTCCACAAAGGTGATGTTGGCGAACGCCACGTCGACGACCGCCTGCCCCGGCCCCGCCGCGGGATCCGGCGCGTCACCGGCGACGAGCACCTCGGGCCCGCCGAACTCCTTCAACCACACCGCTCGCACAGTCGGCCCCTTCACTTCGGGAACATCGTCCCGACGAGGGTGCAACCTCAAGTGCGCTGCAGGTCAACTCAGGAGATGTCGCGGCGGACCGTGGTGACCATCGCGATCACCGCGAACACCAGCCCGTAGGCGACCAGCACCAGCGTGCCGCCCCAGGCGGGCAGCGTGTCCAACTCGCCCATGCCGCCGAAGCCGCCGGTCGTCCGCGTGATCGCGCGCACCGCCCCGGCGGGGAGCCACTGCCCCACCTGCGGCAGCGCGACCGTCAGGATCGCCTCCACGAGCTGCACCCAGCCGACCGCCACCAGGATCGCCGCGATCTGGTTGCGGATCAGCGCGCCCAGCCCCAGCCCGACGAGCGCGTACAGGCCCATGGCCAGCACCGTCCCGCCGAGGATCGTCGGCACGTCGTTGTCGAGCAGCGAGGTCGAGCCGCCCCGGATCGCCAGCGCGGGCAGCGCCACCGCCACCGTCGCCAGCACCGTCGCCAGCCCGAAGGCCAGCCCGAACAGGAAGTAGGACACCAGCTTGGCCGCCAGCACCCGGCCCCGCCGCGGCGTGACCAGGAACGCCTGGGTGATCGTCCCGTGCCGGTACTCGCCGGTGATGCCGATGATGCCGAGGATCATCATGAACAGCACGCCGCCGCTGGCGTTGGCGTAGAAGGCGCGCACGGTGTCGGGGTCGGTGACCGGCGGCAGCGCCTCGCGCCCGTCGATCTCGACGCCCGCCAGCGCGATGTAGAACGCCAGCCCCATCAACGCGAACCCCACGCTGAGGCCGAGCATGCCCAGCCACATCCGGGTGGACCGGATCTTCAGCAGCTCCGCCTGGATCAGCCGGATCATCCCGCCTCCCCCATCTCCGCCCGGGTCAGCTCCAGGAAGACGTGCTCCAGCCCGGACCGCTCCTCCACCAGCTCCGTCAGCACCGCCCCGGCGTCCAGCGCCGCGCGCCCGACCTGTTCGGCGTCCACCCCGCTCACCCAGAGCCGGTCGTCCTCGAACCGGACGGCGGCGCCCGCCTCCTCCAGCGCCCGCCGCAGCTGCTCCGGCTGCCGCGTGCCCACCTTCAGCTCGCCGCCGCGGACCAGCTCGGCCAGCGGCGCGTCGCGCAGCACCCGGCCCCGCGCGACGATCACCACGTGGTCGGCGACCTGCTCCACCTCGGCCAGCACATGGCTCGACACCAGGACGGTGCAGCCGATGTCGGCCAGGTGCCTGAGGAAGTCGCGCAGCCAGCGGATCCCGGCGGGGTCGAGACCGTTGGCGGGCTCGTCCAGAATCAGCACGCGCGGCTCGCCCAGGGTCGCCTCCGCCAGCGCCAGCCGCTGCCGCATGCCGAGTGAGAACCCCAGCACCCTGCGGTCGGCCGCCTCCTTGAGCCCGGTCGCCTCCAGGGCTTCGTCCGCCCGCCGCGTCGGCAGTCCCGCCGCCGTGCACGCGATCCTCAGATGGTCGCGTGCGCTGCGCCCCGGGTTGAACCCGGTGGCCTCCAGCGCCGCCCCCACCTCCACCACGGGACGTTCCAGGTCGACGTACCTGCGCCCGTTGATGAGCGCCTGCCCGGACGTGGGCGTCACCAGCCCGAGCATCATCCGGAGCGTCGTCGTCTTCCCCGCCCCGTTCGGTCCGAGAAAACCCGTCACCTCCCCCGGCCGGGCCGAAAAGCTCACCCCGTCCACGGCCCGGACCGTTCCGAACGTCTTGGTCAGTTCCTCTACCACGATCACGGACACATCGTGCCAGTCGCGTCAATCCCCCCGCATTCGGCGAATCGGCGCCCCTGACTCTGACCACGAGGCTCTTTTCTCGCCACAGGCACCTCTGTAAGCTTGCGGCCGTACTCGATCCCGTTGTCGGCTGTTGATCAGGGATGGCGATGAGCGCCCGGTTGATTGGCCTGCGTCCCGGCTCCGGGCCCGCCCGCCGCGCACGCCTCGCCGTCGCCCTCACCGCGATCGCCGCGACGGCCTCCTGCGGCGGCTCGTCCTCCGGCGGCGCGTTCAAACCGAGCGGAACCTTCGGCGGCGCCGCCGCACCCGCCACCACGGCCGCCACGCCGCCGTCGGCCCTCCCCACCGCCCAGGTCGACCAGGACGTCCTGCAGCGCTACCGCGAGTACCAGCGCGTCTACAAGCAGGTCTACGCGACCAACGACCCCACCCCGCTCGCCGCCGTCGCCACCGACCCCCTCCTCACCTCCATCACCCGGGACGTCGAGCAGACCAGGTCGAAGGGCGAGATCTGGCGCTTCACCAACGCCCTCAACCCGAAGATCCAGGGCCGTACGAAGGACGGCTCCCAGGTGGCCGTGCTGGACTGCGTGCGGACGCTCGCCGCCTACCGGTACTCCGCCAAGACCGGCAAACGGCTCAGCGGCTACGAAGGCGGGACCTTCCTCTACCAGGTCATCATGAAGTTCGAAGGGGGGACCTGGAAGGCTTCCAAGGCGACCCAGGGAAAAGAATGCTGAACACACCGGTGAGACTGGCGAGCACGCCCCTCTCCCTCGCACTGCTGTCGGCGGGCACCCTCCTGCTGTTCCCCGCGACCGCCGAAGCGGCCCCCTGCGTCGGCGGCAAGAAGGTCAAATGCACCGCGAACGGCGAGCGCACCATCCCCGGCCGCGGCGGCTCAGGAGGCGGCGGCAGCACCGACGACGAGCTTGTCGAACAACCCGACATCGCCTGCCCCGAGGACAGCAACGACTTTTTCTGCACGGAGCCCGAGGAAGAGGCCGCCCCAATTCCTCACATTCCAACGCAGACTGTGGTCGAATCGGCAACGGACGACCTGACACTTCCCTCACCGACGATCCACACGGCCCCCAGCCCAAAGACCTATGTGCGGGCTTTCACGTCCCTGTGGATCGATTCGGGGAGCTTCACCCCTCGGACGGCCAAGGCCGCAGTCCCCGATCAGGTGGTTACGGCCACGGCCACTCCCCAGTCGGTGACCTGGAACACGGGGGAGCGCACCATCACCTGCGGATCGGCGGGATCGCCGAACGGGACCGAATGCGGCTACACCTATAACCGCTCGTCGGCGAACCAACCCGGCGGCCGCTACCAGATCACCGCCACGATCAACTGGACTGTGTCCTGGACATGTGAAGGGGCGTGTGACCCCGGCCAGCAGGCCGGCACGCTGCCGAACATGACCAGCTCTTCCACCACCCCGCTCGTCGTCGAGGAAATCCAGACCAGCACCCGTCCGCGGTAGCGAGGATGAGAGAGCAGGGACGACTTCGGAAAGGCGCCATCATCGTGTCGGCACACGCGCAGGCAAGTCTGCTCGTAATGTCCGCTCTGCTCGCTGGAGCGACCGCTGGTTGCGGTGGCGACGGACCCGAGGCTGCGCCCAAAACGCCAGCACCGCCGTCCACGGCGTCCCCATCCGCCCCGACCTACACCAAGGCGCAATTGAAGTCTTCCCTGCTACCCCCTCAGGACATCGACAAAAACCTGCGCAGCAGGAGTATCAACTTCCAGGGGCTCTCCAAGCAAAGCGTGCCTACCTGCTCGGACTCTTCCGTAAGAGTGGCCGAACCTCAATGGTCGAGCGTTCGGCAGTTCGCGGACACCAGCAGCCTCTACGCGACCCGGTACGCGCAGTTCGCTGCCGTCTACGACGATGCCGCATCCGCCCAGCGGGAATTCGACAAAATCCGGACGGCGGCACACAAATGCCCAACAAAAGGACACGTCGATTCCGAAAGGGTTTCCGAGAACCGTATCCGCCTGGGCTACGATTACACTTGGTCGATGCGCGAGGACTCCATTACAGGATGGCGGCTGCTGCGGTCCTCCCTCGAGAAAACGGCGAAGGCCGCCGGCAAATCCAACACACTCAGCTCCGCCATAGACTACGGCATCCGAGGAAACGCATTGATCGCGTCGATCTACTGGAAGCGGCTACCTCCTGGCAAGTCCGGCGACTCCATCAGCAAGGAAGCCACCGAAATCCTGACCAAGCAGCTACAAAAGATCGGCTGACAGGCACACACGCCAGCCCGGTTTCCACCGCAGCCGTGATGGTTTCCCAGATGTTGTGGATCGGGCGGAACTTGGGGCCAGCGCACAGGGTACGTCATGCCGGCGCAGAACCAGGCGGCTGGCGAACGTGCCGTCAATACGATTCCATTTGACCGGTTGCTTGCGGCTGCCCTACACTCGGATCTTTCGGTTGAGCTCATCCAACGTGTGGCAGATGCGATCCATTGAGCAGCAACCAGAAGGAGGTACGGAAGTGACCGGATCCGACGTGTCCCGCGCTAGGTAGCGGAAGAGCTCCTACAGCGGCTAGAACGGCAACTGCGTCGAAATAGCGGCCGTCTACCCCGCGGTGGCCATACGGGACTCGAAGGACCCGGGCGCTCGACCACTGCTGTTCACCTCGGACGAGTGGACTGCCTTCATCACGGCCGCCAAGCGCGGCCGCCACGACCTGAGGTAACACAGCCGCAGCCGTGGCGTCCTGTATGGAGGGCGGCAGGTCACCAGGTGAGACAACCGATCAAGTCTTAGCCACGAGGCGACGCGAGACGACCGGTACCGACCTGTCCCGTGCCACATGGCGGAAGAGCTGCCGCAGCGGAGGAATGGCGACTGCGTCGAAGTCGCCGCTGCCGCCCCTGTGGCCGCTGCCCGTGGCGAGTGGCGGGATAGCTCCCGCAGTGGAGGAAACGGCGACTGCGTCGAGGTTGCGGCCGTTCACCCTCTGGGGGCCGTACGGGACCCGAAGAACCCGGGTGGTCGGCTGCTGCTGTTCGGCTCGGATGAGTGTGCCGCATTCATTAGGCGGCCAAGCGCGGTCCATAACCTGAGGTAGGCGCAACCCCGGCCGCGCGCCGTGCATGGCGCGTGGTGGGGCACCAGGTCGGGCAGCATGCGCTCGCGTGCGAGGCGCCACCCCGTTCTCCGTCTCAGAGAGCGGGCAGCCACTGGTCGCCGACGGGTTGGTCGATACAGGACGCCTCCACGACGCCGGTGCGCACCACGTCGGCCGCGTCCGTGCGGCGGCTCCGCCCCCGAGCCGTCTGCATGTGGCGACCAGCGGCGCGTGTTCGTGGTGTCGGTGTGCCGCGGGGTCAGGTGATGGGGTGGTTGTAGGTGGTGGCCAGCTCGGTCAGGTCGGGGTCGCCGTAGTGGGCGCGTAGCCGGGAGAACTTCTGGACCTTGTCGCCGCCGAAGCGGCGGATCTTCTCGGTGAAGGTGGCGGGGGTGACGAACGTCGGGGGCGTCGTCTTGCTGTGGAACTTGTCGGCGTACATGACGAGTTCCTCTTCGGCGGTCTCGGCCACGTAGTCGGCTTCCGGGATGGGCAGGGACTGAGCGCGGACGTCCTCGCGGGTCACGCCGACGCCGGTGTGGCAGGAGCAGAAGCGGCAGAGGGACTCGGGGAAGCCGAGGTCGCGCAGGAGGTCGTGGCCGAGGACGCCGTGGCGGATGTAGCCGGCGTGGTCGAGTTCCCCGGACGGGGTGTAGAGCAGGTAGACGCCGATGTCGTGCAGCAGGCAGCCGGCGCGCACAAGGTCGGCGTCGACGTCGAGGCGCCGCCGCGTGAGGAGCTGTTCCGCCAGTTCGCACACGATCCGGCAGTGCGTGTAGACGAGCTCGAACGCTTCGGGTGTCGGGGCGTACTTCTCGTGCAGGGCACGGATCTCCTGGTCCGAGGGGATGCGCGTGGAAGGCGTCATGGGATGACCGTGTCCGGGCGGGAGGTGTCCCGTGCGGGGACGACCGGCAGGCGCAGCTTCACGGTCCGAGTGTAAGGAGGCGCCCGAGGCGGCGGGGAACGCCCCGCCGCCTCGGGCGCATCTGGGCTCAGCGGATCCGGCAGGTGGCGGTGTCGGTCTTGGTGGTGTCGCTTTCGGACGTGGCGGTCACCTTCACGTCGCCCTTGCGGGCGCCGTTCGACGGCTTGGCCCAGACGTCCACGGTGGTGGTGCCGCCGACCTTGGCGGTGGCCAGGGCGTTCGGCAGCCAGGTCCGCCAGCCCTTGGCGTCGGCCTTCAGGCGGTAGACGTCGGCCGCGCTGTAGCCGGTGCCGCCCTTGCCGGTGTTGCGCAGCGTCAGCGTGCACTTGACCCAGCCGGAGCCGGCGGAGCGGGCCGCGGCGGGGTTCAGGCGGACGCCGCGGCGGGCCGGGCCGGCGCCGTCCAGGGAGCGGATCGCGACGGTGTAGGACAGCACGCCCTTGGCGTCGCGTTCGAGGTCGAGGACGTAGAAGTGCAGGCGGTTGGCCTCGTCGACGTACTCGTACTCGCTGCCGGAGTCGGTGCCGGCGTGGAACAGCGCGTCCGACAGCTGGCGGTAGTCGCCGATCGTCATCTTCTGCGGCTGCCCGTCGGGCAGGACGAAATCGACCTTGTCGATGTCCTGCGGGTTGGCGTCCTTCACCCAGATGAACGGGGCGCTGTCGCGGTCCTTGGTCTTGGCGAGCAGGACGCCGGAGTCGGGGGTGAAGGAGTCGAAGCCCATGCGGTCGACGACCTCGACGGTGTAGTTGTCGTAGCCGCCGCCGTCGCACAGCGGGTCGGTGGCGGTGTCGCAGGCGGGGCTCTTGTCACCGCCCGCGCCGAGCTTGAGGTTGATGCCCGCCAGCGCGTTCTTGCCGGGCTGGGCGGCGCGGGCCGTCACCTTGGCGACGACGACGCCGGACGCGGCGAGGGCCTCGCGGCTGGTCTGCAGCACCTTGGACTCGTCGACGATGCCGAGCTTGAGCTTGTTGCGCAGCATGTGCTGGGCGCCCATGGAGCCGCCGCTGGTGGCCGGGATGGTCCACCGGCTGTGCGGGCCGCCGGGGCCGTTGAACGAGCCGCGGCTGAGCATCTCCCACGGGCCCGAGTAGGAGCGGCGCGGCGGGTTGCCGTACGGGTTGTTGTAGTTGTCGCCGATGCCGAGGATGTGGCTGAACTCGTGGGCGAACACGCCCATGCCGGAGCTCTCCGCCTGCGTGGAGCTGCCGGTGACCGCGTTCGGCCAGATGGTGGAGCCGGCGGCCCAGGAGGTCCAGTCGACGTAGCGGGTCTTCACCCAGTTGGGCAGGTTCGCGTCCCGCGGGCCCCATTCGGGCGGGACCTCCTCCTTGGAGGCGAACTTCATCTGCCCGAACTCCTGCCAGGTGGACGACTCGTCCTGCCCGGCCGACAGGTAGAAGACGAAGTCGAACTCGGCGGCCTTGGCCTCGCCGACGTCGGCGACCCAGGCGGCGCGGGCGTCGCGGCGGATGTCGCGGCCGCAGGTGTCGCCGGTGGGGCAGCCGGTGCCGCCCTGGAAGGAGTCGATGCCGTATTCGTGGGACTTGCCGGGCATCCGGTAGGCGCCGAACGCGGTCAGGTCGACGCCGTACCGTCCGCCGGAGTCCTCCATCCAGTACTCGTGCAGGGTGTGCCCGCGGTTGAGGGCCTGCGGCTTGTTGAGGAAGTCCTGGTAGAACCGGGCGACCTGGTCGCGCGGGACGTTCCCGACGAGGGTCGGGTTGCCGAAGATGGTGGAGTTCTTCGGCTGGGTCACCGCGAACGGCTGGTCGGGGTAGTCGACCAGCACGACGGCGCCCTTGAAGTTCTTCACCGAGCCCTTGCGCGACGGGTCGGCCCAGTTCGTGCCGGGGACGGGTTTGTAGTCGTCCCAGGTCATGGTGTCGGGAAGCTCGTAGTCCTGCGGGTCGATCGGCCGCGGCTGCCCGGCCGCGAAGGTGCGGATGCGCTGGCTCTCCTGCCACGGCTGGGTCTTCGGCCAGTGGCGCATCTGCCAGGGGTTGGCGGTCGGCTCGGGTATGCGCGGCCGCGGTTGCGCCGCGGCGGGCGCCGCCGCCAGGACGGTCGCCAGCGCCAGCCCCGCCGCGGCGGACACCATGAGTCTGTTTCGGACGAGCATGTCTCCCCTGTCTCTCAAAGGTCGCTGAGACGGTAAAGACGTGTCGATCATGAGACAACGGCCGACTTAGACGATCTTGTCCGGGGCGGCCTGGCAGCTCACGCCAGCATCTCCGCCGAGCCGGGACGGAAACGGTCAGTGGATGATCATCCGGGCGCCGAGCAGGCGCTGGAACTGGGCGACCAGGTCCCGGCCCGCCGCGCCGTCCGCCGTGTACCGGACCCGCGCACCGTTGGTGAAGTACAGCGACACCGCCGCCCCGGTGCCGTCGCGGACGGCCTGCGCCTGCCCGACCCACCCGGCGTGCACGAACCCGGGCCGCTCCCGCACCGGCGGCTTCTTCCGGAACAGCCACCGCCGGTACGAAGGGATCAGCAGGAACGGCAGCGACACGAGGGCCAGCACGTAGGCGAGCGCCTCGACGGCGGTGTGCAGCAGGAGGCCGACGAGGAAGTACAGGAACAGCAGCAGGGGCACGGCGCCGGCGGCGAGGATGACGGCGTCCGATTCGCCCAGGATGCGTATGGCGGCCCCGGCGGGCAGGGACGTCAGGACCGCCAGTCCGAGTGCGATGAACAGCTTCTTGGTGCCGAACAGCCGGGCGCCCCAGCGCTCCAACCGGTCGCTCCAGGACTCGCCGTCGGCCGCGTAGCCGTCGGAGGTGAACGCAAGCACCACGCGCCCGCCGGGCTCGGCACGCACCGCCTTGATCACTGTCATGCCCGGTTAGAGGCGGGAACGGTCCATTCCGTTCCGGTCCGGCGGGACCCCGCCCCGGCCGGGAGCCGGGCCGGTCCTAGGACAGCAGGTCGCGGGTGGCCAGGACGATGCCGTCCTCGTCGCTGTAGAGCCAGTCGCCCGGGCGGAACTCCACGCCGCCGAACGCCACCGGGACGTCTACCTCGCCCGCCGCGTCCTTGGCGCTCTTGCGCGGGTTGGAGCCCAGGGCCTTGACGCCCAGGTCCAGCGTGCGCAGGGCGGCGACGTCGCGCACCGCGCCGTTGATCACCACGCCGGACCAGCCGTTGTGCACCGCCGCCCCGGCGATCATGTCGCCCATCAGGGCCGTCGCCAGCGAGCCGGCGCCGTCCACCACCAGCACGCGCCCCTCGCCGGGGCTGTTCAGCAGCTGCTTGACCAGGCCGTTGTCGCGCAGGCAGCGCACCGTCGCCACCGGGCCCGCGAACGCGGTGCGGCCCCCGTACTGGCGGAACTGCGTCTCGCAGCTGCGCAGCTCGTCCCCGAAGTCGTCGATCAGGTCGGCGGTCGCGAACTCCATGCCGGGGAGCCTATCGGTCAGTACCGCGACGCCGGACGCCCGGGTCGTTCGGGGGAGTCGGTGGGCCGGCCGATCAGCCGGGACAGCACGATCGCGGTCTTGGTGGCGGTGATGTTGTCCTCCCGGCGCAGCCGCTCCAGGGCCTGCTCCAGGTGCTGGATGTCGCGGGCGCGCACGTGCACCAGCGCGCTGGCGTCGCCGCTGACGGTGTAGGCGGCGACGACCTCCGGATGGTTGCGGATGCTGGCGTAGATCTCCTCCGGGGAGGTCGCCCCGGTGCAGAAGATCTCGATGAACGCCTCGGTGGTCCAGCCCAGCGCGGCCGGGTCCACCACCGCGGAGAACCCGGTGATCACGCCGTCCGCGCGCAGCCGGTCGACCCGCCGCTTCACCGCCGGCGCGGACAGGCCCACCGCGGTGCCGATCTGCGCGTACGAAGCGCGGCCGTTCTCCAGCAGCTGCGCAACGATTCGCCGGTCGATCTCGTCAAGACGCAACGAATATCTCCCTTGAAGTGCACTTTCTTCAATAGTCGGCGCCCTGCTCCCGAACATACGCTGTAAGGGGAACGCCGGCCACCGTCCGGCGCCCCGGCATGCCGCATCGTGTCCACACCGCTTCGTTTGAGGAGGCTGCGTGTCTCGTACCGAACGGCTGCGGGCCCTGTCCGAGGAGCACGGCGCGCACACCTACCACCCGCTGCCGGTCGTCATCGCCGAGGCCGAGGGGGCGTGGGTCACCGACGTGGAGGGCCGCCGCTATCTGGACATGCTGGCGGCGTACTCCGCGGTCAACTTCGGGCACCGCAATCCGCGGCTGGTGGCCGCGCTCACCCGGCAGCTGGAGCGGGTGACGCTGGTCAGCCGGGCCTTCGACCACGACCAGTTCGGGCCGTTCGCGGCGGAGCTGGCCGAGCTGTGCGGCAAGGACATGGTGCTGCCGATGAACAGCGGCGCCGAGGCGGTGGAGACCGCGCTCAAGACCGCCCGCAAATGGGGCTACGAGGTGCGCGGCGTGCCCGCCGACGAGGCCACGATCATCACGTTCGAGGGCAACTTCCACGGCCGGACGACCACGATCATCAGCTTCTCCACCGACCCGGAGGCGAAGAACTCCTACGGCCCGTACACGCCCGGCTTCCGCACCGTCCCGTACGGCGACGCGGCGGCGCTGCGCGCGGCCATGGACGACACCACGGTGGGCGTGCTGATCGAGCCGATCCAGGGCGAGGCCGGGGTGAACGTGCCGCCCAGCGGGTTCCTGACCGCGGTGCGCGAGCTGTGCACCGAGTTCGGCGCGCTGATGATCGCCGACGAGATCCAGTCGGGGCTGGGCCGCACCGGCACCACGTTCGCCGTCGAGCACGAGAACGTCGTCCCGGACATGTACCTGCTGGGCAAGGCGCTGGGCGGCGGCCTGCTGCCGGTGTCGGCGGTGGTGGCCGACGCCGACGTGCTCGGGGTGTTCCGGCCCGGCCAGCACGGCTCCACCTTCGGCGGCAACCCGCTGGCCTGCGCGGTCGCCCGGGAGGTGATCGCCATGCTGCGGACCGGCGAGTACCAGGAGCGCTCCCGCGAGCTGGGCGCCCACATGCACCGGCGGCTCGGCGAGCTGCCGTCCGACGTGGTGCGCCAGGTGCGCGGGCGCGGCCTGTGGGCGGGCGTGGAGCTGCGCGGCAAGGCGCGGCCCGTCACCGAGCGCCTGATGGAGCTGGGCGTGCTGGCCAAGGAGACCCACGACACCACGCTGCGGCTGGCGCCGCCGCTGGTGATCGAACGCGCGGACCTCGACCGGGCCCTGGACCGGGTGGCCGAGGCCCTGTCCGCCGCCTCCCCCGCTTCCGATGCGGCCCGCGAGGCGGTCGCGCAGGCGTGACGGCGTAGCCCGAGAGCTCGACGAGGGCTTCCCACAACGGCGTGGGGAGCCCTCGTCGCGTTGTGCGCCGCGTTCGCGATGCCCGGATGCGACAGGAGAACTCCTTATGGAATAGTCTATGTGGACTATTCCATAAGGAGCAGCATGCCGAGACCCATCACACCGCTGGCGCTCACCGTGCTGCGGATGCTGTGCGACGGGCCCATGCACCCGTACGAGATGCAGCAGCGCATCCGGAAACACGCCTACGACCACGCCGTCAAGGTCACCCACGGCGCGCTGTACAACTCGGTCGAGCGGCTGGCCCAGCAGGGGCTGATCGAGCCCGTGGAGACCAGCCGGGAGGGCCGCCGGCCGGAGCGCACCGTCTACCGCATCACCGACGCCGGCCGCGAGGCCGCGCACCGGCGGCTCGCCGACATCCTGGCCGAGCCCGTCGAGGAGTACCCCCTGTTCAGCGCCGGGCTGGCGTTCGTCAACCTGCTGCCGGCCGACGAGGTCGCCCTGCACCTGCAGAGGCGGATCACCGCGCTTGAGTTCCTGCTGGGCGGGCACCAGACCGCCTATGAGGCACTGCGCAAGCGCGGCCTGGAGCGGTACAAGCTCCTGGACATGGAGCTGAACATCGCCGCCGTCCGCACCGAGCTGGACTTCGTGCGGACGCTGGTGGACGACCTCGCCGAAGGGCGGATGACCTGGGCCGCCGACGACCGACTGACCACCCGTCACCAGCACGGTGACACGCCCGACGAGGAGGCCTCCGAATGACGCGCTGGCGCGGCAACCCCTGGGCGATCCTGCTCACCCTGTCGCTCGGGTTCTTCATGACGCTGCTGGACCTGACGATCGTGAACATCGCGATCCCCAGCATGATCGACAAGCTGGGGGCGTCGCTGGACCAGACGCTGTGGGTGCTGAACGCCTATGTGCTGGTGCTGGCCGTGCTGCTGATCACCGGCGGCCGGCTCGGCGACCTGCTGGGCAAGAAGAACCTGTTCATCGCCGGTGTCGCCGTGTTCACCGCGGCCAGCCTGGCCTGCGGGCTGGCCCCGGACCCGGCCTGGCTGATCGGTGCCCGCGCGGTGCAGGGCCTGGGCGCGGCGCTGCTGATGCCGCAGACCATGGCGATCATCATCGCCACCTTCCCGCCGGAGCGGCGCGGTGCCGCGCTCGGCGTGTGGGGCGCGGTGGCCGGGGTGTCCACCGTCGCCGGGCCCACCGTCGGCGGCCTGCTGGTCACCACGCTGGACTGGCGGTGGATCTTCTTCGTCAACCTGCCGATCGGCGTGCTGGTGCTGGCCATGGCGGTGCCGATCCTGCCCGCGTCCACCCGCACCGTGCGGCACCGCTTCGACCTGGCCGGGGTGCTGCTGGCCTCGGCCGCGCTGTTCTGCCTGACCTTCGCGCTCACCGAGGGCGAGAAGTACCAGTGGGCCGGGTGGATCTGGGCGCTGATCGGCGCGGCCGCGGTGCTGTTCGCCGTCTTCCTGGCGCACCAGCGCACCCGCCAGGACCGCGAGCCGCTGGTGCCGTTCACGCTGTTCCGCGACCGCAACTATGCCGTGCTGAACTTCGTCGGCGCCACCGTGTCGGTCGGCATGATCGGCATGTTCCTGCCGATCACCATCTACATGCAGTCGGTGCAGGGCCGCAGCGCCCTGGCCGCCGGGCTGATCGCGGCGCCGTCGGCGGTGATGTCGATGCTGCTGGCGCCGGTCGCCGGACGGCTGACCGACCGGATCGGCGGCAAGTTCATCCTGATGGGCGGGCTGCTGCTGTTCGCGGCGGGCACGGTGTGGCTGGTGGCCGTCGCGGACGTGGACACCTCCTGGCCGACGTTCCTGGCGCCGATGGCGGTGTCGGGCGTGGGCATGGCCGGGGTGTTCGCGCCCATGTCCACCGAGGCCTCGCGCAACGTGCCGCCCCGGCTGGCGGGCGCGGCCTCGGGCGTCAACAACACCATCCGGCAGATCGGGTCGGTGCTGGGCAGCGCGGTCGTCGGCGCGGTCCTGCAGAACCGGCTGGCCGCGGCGCTGCGGGACGAGGCCGTGGCGCGGTCCGGCGCGGTGCCGGCGCAGTTGCGCGACAGGTTCGTGGCCGGGTTCGCCAACGCGGCCAAGGGCGGCCTGGAGGTCGGGGCCGGCCAGACCGGCGCGCAGCAGCTCCCGTCGAACGTGCCGCCGGCCGTCGCGCACCGGGTGCAGGAGGTGGCCGCCCAGGTGTTCGGCCACGGGTTCGTGCACGCGCTCGCGCCCACGATCGCGGTGCCCGTCGTGGCCGTCCTGCTGGGCGCGGCCGCGTGCCTGGGCGTCCGCGGCTACCGGGCGCCCGCCCGCGCCGTGGACGCCGACACCACCCCCGCACCGCTCGCGGGCTGAACCCCCATGCCGGGCCGTCCCGGCGCTGCGGGACGCCGGGGTCAGGCGATGCCCCGGTACTCGCCCTCGTAGAAGATCAGCGGCTTTCCGGACGGGTCGGGCACGTCCAGGGCGAGGACCTCGCCCACCACGATGCTGTGGTCGCCGCCGTCGTGCACGGCGTGCGTCCGGCACTCCAGCGCGGCCACCGCGCCCGTGAAGATCGCGGCACCGGTGGCCGCGCCGCGCCGGTGCTCCCAGCCGCGCAGCGGGTCGTCCAGCGGCCGTCCCCGGGTGGCGAACCAGCGCGAGGCGTCCTGCATGTCCTCGGTCAGCACCGACACCGCCCACAACCCGGTGTCCAGCACCACGTCGTGGAACCGCGCCGCGCGGTTCACGCAGAACAGCACGCGCAGCGGGTCCAGGGACACCGAGGTGAAGGCGTTGACGGTCATGCCGTGGTCGACGCCGCCCGCGACCGTGGTGACGACGGCGACGCCGGTGGCGAACCTGCCCACCACCTGCCGGAACCGCAGGGGGTCGAGCCGCGGTGCGGCGGCGTCGGGGGCGGAGCGCGGCGCACGGGCGCCATCGGTGTCAGTGCTCACGAGGCGATCACCTTAGGGCCGCTACCGGTGCTCGCGGGCGTGCCCGCGGTCCATCTCACGCGGCGCGGCGTCCGGCCCCGGGCCCGTATCCCGCTTGACGTCCGCCTGCGGCGCGGAGAGCGGGCCCCGGACGAGCCACTCCCCCGGCGGGCGGCGGGTCGGCTGCAGCGCCGCCGCGATGACCGCGCCGATGACCCCGCCCAGGATGAAGACGTATCCGGCCGCGGTGCCCGGGACGACCAGGTCGCCCTCGGACCGCTTGATCGACATCAGCAGCACCACGAGCCCCCAGGGCACGGCGAACACCATGCCGCCCAGCGGCGACCGCATCGCCCAGGCCGCCAGCCGCACCGCGGCGAAGTTCACCGCGGTCAGCACGATCGCCGCCACCGGCACCGCGCCGACCAGCCATCCGTGGGCGAACGACCCGAGCACCCCGAACAGCAGCCCCAGCACGCCCAGCGCCGCGTAGGCGGCCCCGGCGGCGACCGCCTCGGCCGACGACTCGGCCGACGACTCGGCCGGAGCCTCGGCCGACGGCTCGGTCCGCGGCGCGGCCGGCGGCATGCTCTGCGGCTCGCCCGACGGCCCGTCCGCAGGTGCGGTGGGCCCGGCGTCCGCGTGCCGCACCGGGGGCGCCCCGGCCTCGGACGGCCGCCGGTCGTCGTCCCTGTCCACGCCCGCCAGCGTAGCCCCGCGCCACCGCCTCGGTGAAACGGCCACCCCCTTGGGGCCGGGGCGCCGGACGCCCGGGGAGCGGTCAGGCGGATCCGGTGCGTCCGGCCGGTTCGGCGAACAGGTCGGTTTCGCGGCCGTTGGGGCCGACCGGCCCCAGCTCGCCCGCCAGCAGGATGAAGTACTCGGTGCCGAAGGCCTGCTGCCCCAGGTTGTTCGACAGCGCGAAGAACGGGCCGACCTCGTCGGGCGCCACCGTGATCTGGGTGTGGTGCGCCCGCAGCGCCGCGATCTTGGCGGGCAGGTAGGCGCGGGCGTCCACCTGCGTGGTGACCAGGTGGTCGGGGACGCCGGAGCCGAGGTCGTCCAGGCTGGCCACGCGCGGGAACGGCAGCCGCGCCTCGCGCATCACCGCGACGGCGCGCGCCAGCACCGACCGGGGCATGGCGTAGGCGTAGAACTTGGCCACCTGCCAGGGCTCGCCGCCCTCGCGGTACTCCGGGTCGGCGGCCAGCTGGAACGCCCGCCAGGTCACCCGGTGCGCCTGGATGTGGTCGGGATGGCCGTAGTTGCCCCGCTCGTCATAGGTGACGATCACCTGCGGCCGCACCTCCCGGATGATCTTCACCATCTCGGCGGCGGCCTCGTCCACATCGGCCCGCCAGAAGCAGCGCGGGTCGTCGTTGGACGGCGTGCCCATCATGCCCGAGTCGCGCCAGCGGCCCGGTCCGCCCAGGTAGCGCTGGTCGCGCACGCCCAGCGCGGCGCACGCCTCGGCGAGCTCGCCGATGCGGTACTCGCCGAGCCGGTCCTCCTTGTCGGCGGCCAGATGGCGCAGCTCGCCCGGGATGACCTCGCCCTCCTCACCGAGCGTGCAGGTGACCAGGCAGACGTGGGCGCCCTCGGCCGCGTACTTTGCCATGGTCGCCCCGGTCCCGATGGACTCGTCGTCCGGGTGGGCGTGGACGAACAGGATGCGCGGCTCCTTCATAGGATCCGAGCCTACTCACGACGGAAGCGTTGGTCGCGATCGCTCCAGGGGTGATGCGGGGCACGCCCGGGGTGCGGAGCGTCACCGCCGGGCGCCCCGCCCCCTCGCGTCCGGGAGCCGCTCCGGGTGCTAGTCGCCGGTGCCCTGGTCGCCTCCGCCGCCGGTGCCGCCGTTGCCGTTGTTGCCGCCGGTACCGCCGTTGCCGCCGTTGCCGGTGCCCCCGTCGTTATCGTCGCCGGTGTCGCCGCCGTCGCCGGGGAAGCCGGTGGTGGGCGCGGACGGAGTGCGCGACGGCGTGAGCGTCGGCCGGGTGGGCCGGATCGGCGTGCTGGGCTCGACGCTCGGACGGGCCGGCTCGGTGTTGCGCGAACGCGTCGGCTCCTCGGGCGTGGGCTCGGGCTCGTCGGTCTCCTCCGGCTCGTTGGTCGCGCTGTCGGTGACCGCCTCCGACGCCGGCGGGGTGCTCGGCGAGCCGGGGTCCTCGTCGCCGTTGGACAGCAGCACGATGCCGACGATCAGCGCCAGCACCGCGATCGCCGCGACGGCGGCCACCACCGGCCACCGCGAGGACCGGTCGTCGTCCGGGTAGCCGCGGTGCCGGCCCGGCGGGCGGCCGGGCGGCGGGCCCATCGGCCGCACCGGCGGCAGCGCGTCGCGGATCGCCTGGGTCTCGCTCACCGGCTGCTGCATCGGGCTCGTGCCGCCCATCACCCGGGTGGCGTCCGGGACGCCGTGGCCCGCGGCCATCTGCGACCCCTCGGCCAGCAGCGAGGTGGCCTGCGCCGGGTCGTCCATCCGGGTCTGCGCGGCCGGGCCGCTGCCGATCAGCCGCATCATCAGGTGCTGCGCGGTGGGCCGCCGGGACGGCTCCTTGGCCAGGCACGCCGCCAGCAGCGGCCTGAGGTCGTCGGGCACGCCGTCCAGCGTGGGCGGCTCGTGCATCACCCGGTTGATCACCGCGACCACGGTGTCGTCGCCGAACGGCGGGTGGCCGGTGGCGGCGAACACCATGGTGGCCGCCCACGCCCAGATGTCCACCGCCTCGGTGAGGGTGGCGCCCGCCACCTGCTCGGGCGCCATGTAGGAGGGGGTGCCGATCGCCTTGGTCGCGGCGGTCTGCCCGGTGTCCAGGGCCCGCGCGATACCGAAGTCGATCACGCGCGGCCCGTCCGGCGCCATGATCACGTTGTGCGGCTTGAAGTCGCGGTGCACGATGCCGGCCTGGTGGATGGCCACCAGCGCGGTGGTGGTGCCGATCGCCAGCCGCTCCAGCGCCGCCCCGTTGAGCGGGCCGTCCTCGATGATCTGCCGGTGCAGCGACTTGCCCGGGACGTACTCGCTGGCGATGTACGGCTGGTCGCCCGCGACGTCGGCCTCCAGCACCTGGGCGGTGCAGAAGCGGGCGACCTGCTTGGCGGCCTGCGCCTCCCGGACGAACCGGTTGCGGGCCGAGGCGTCGGCGGCCAGGTCGGCGCGCAGCAGCTTGATCGCGGCCTGGGTGCCCGAGGACGGGTCGACACCGAGGTACACCACGCCCTGCCCGCCTTCTCCGAGCCGTTCGACCACGTCGAACGAACCCAGCCGCCGGGGATCTCCCGGCTGCAGCTCCGGCATGGACCACTCCTTACAGCCCGCGACGACATGTGCGATGGGGAAGCTTTGAGCTTACGCGAGCCCGGTGACGGGCACGGGCCGTTCCCCGCCCGCCGCGACCGCCGGCCGTCGGCCGGTGCCGTCGCGTCCGGGCGCGTGTCGGCAACCCCGGTCCTGTCTAGAGCACTGCCCGCCCCGGTTCAACCGGCATGCCGGAATCGACCCCGGATCCAGGTCACGTCTCCATCACGTCACCCGCCGCGCCGCGCCTGCGCGGGGCCCGTGCGGGGCACCCGTCACGCGGGATGTCCGCTCCGGCTGGCAGACTCATGACGCGTGAGCGGCGCCCGACGGCGACCGGGGCCGGACCAGGGCTAACGGTGGGGAGACACGGCAAGTGAGCATCAGCTTTCCGCGGCAGAGCGCGCGTACGCGGCGGTTCACCCTCGGCGTCCCGCGGGCCTTCCAGGTGGCGCCGGACGCTTCGCGGGTGGTGTTCCTGCGCACCCGGGCGGGCGACGACCCGGTGACGTGCCTGTGGACGCTCGACCCCGCGTCCGGCGAGGAGCGGCTGGTCGCCGACCCCGCGGCGCTCGACCTGCCCGGCGAGCAGGACCTGCCGCCCGAGGAGCGCGCCCGCCGCGAGCGGGCCCGCGAGCAGGCGGGCGGCATCGTCGGCTACGCCGTGGACCGCGACGTGCGCCAGGCCGTGTTCACCCTGAACGGGCAGCTGTTCCTCGCCGAGCTGGACACCGGGCGGGTGCGCGGCCTGCCCGCCGCCACCCCGGCGTTCGACCCGCGGCTGGACCCGGCCGGGCGGCGCGTGGCGTACGTGTCCGGCCGCACGCTGCGTGTGCTGGACCTGGCCAGCGGCGAGGACGCCGCGCTGGTGACGCCCAAGTCCGAGCAGGTGTCCTACGGGCTGGCGGAGTTCATCGCGGCCGAGGAGATGAACCGCATGCGGGGCCACTGGTGGGCGCCCGACGGCGAGACCCTGCTGGCCGCGCGGGTGGACGAGACGCCCGTGCTGCGCTGGCACATCGCCGACCCCGCCAACCCCGAACGGCCCCCGGTCGAGGTGGCCTACCCGGCGGCGGGCACGCCGAACGCCATCGTCTCGCTGGTGCTGCTGAAGCCGGACGGCCGCCGCACGGCGGTCGCCTGGGACCGCGGCCAGTTCCCCTACCTGGTCACCGCCGTCTGGGACGGGCACGGCCCGCTCATCGTGGTGCAGACGCGCGACCAGCGCGTCCAGCGGCTGCTCAAGGTCGATCCGTCGTCCGGCGAGACGGCGCTGCTGCACACCCTGCACGACCCGGTGTGGACCGAGATCGTGCCGGGCGTCCCGGCCCGGCTGGGCGGCGGCGAGGTCGTGTGGACCGTCGACGACCGCGACGGCGACACCCGCCGCCTGACCGTCGCCGGCGAGCCCGTCACCCCGGCGGGGCTGCAGGTGCGGTCCGTGCTGGGCGTGGAGGGCGAGACGGTGCTGTTCACCGCCTCGCAGGAGCCGACCGAGGTGCACGTGTGGTCCTACGGGCCGGACGGGCTCGTGCGGCTCACCGAAGGCCAGGGGGTGTTCTCGGGCGTCCGCTGCGGCGAGGTGACCGTGCTGACCGGCTCGCGGCTGGACCAGCACGGCGTGTCCACCGAGGTGCGCGGGCCCGGCGGCGCCGTCCACCCGATCGCCTCGCGCGCCGAGACCCCGGTGGTGACGCCGCGGGTGGAGCTGCTGCACGCCGGGGAGCGGGAGATCCGCACGGCCGTGGTGCTGCCGGCGGACTGGAAGCCCAGCGACGGCCGGCTGCCGGTGCTCATGGACCCCTACGGCGGCCCGCACGCACAGCGGGTGCTGGCCGTGCGGCGCGCCTACAACGAGGCCCAGTGGCTGGCCGACCAGGGCTTCGCCGTCGTGATCGCCGACGGCCGCGGCACCCCGGCACGCGGTCCGGCCTGGGAGCGCGCGGTGGACCGCGACTTCGCCGGGCCGGTGCTGGAGGACCAGATCACCGCGTTGGAGGAGGCCGCCCGCCGCCACCCGGGCGCGCTGGACCTGGGTCGGGTGGGCATCCGCGGCTGGTCGTTCGGCGGCTGGCTGGCCGCGCTGGCGGTGCTGCGCCGCCCCGACGTGTTCCACGCGGCGGTGGCGGGCGCCCCGCCCACCGACTGGCGGCTGTACGACACCCACTACACCGAGCGCTACCTCGGCCACCCCGACGAGGAGCCGGAGAGCTACGCCGCCAACTCGCTGATCGAGGACGCGCCGCGGCTGGAGCGCCCGCTGCTGCTGATCCACGGCCTGGCCGACGACAACGTGGTGGCCGCGCACACGCTGCGGCTGTCCAGCGCCCTGCTGGCGGCCGGACGGCCGCACACCGTGCTGCCCCTGTCGGGCGTCACCCACATGACGCCGCAGGAGGTCGTCGCGGAGAACCTGCTGAACCTGCAGGTGGACTTCCTGAAGAACGCGCTGGCCGAACGCAGGGCGTGACTCACCGCGAGGGTTCCCTGGCGTCCTGCCGGGAAGCGCCGCCGCGGCGGGCGGCGTCGCCGTGCCAGGAGGCCCAGAGCGCGGCGTAGGAGCCGCCCGCGGCGAGCAGCTCGTCGTGGGTGCCGAGCTCGGTGATGCGGCCGTCCTCCACGACGGCCACGCGGTCGGCGTCGTGCGCGGTGTGCAGGCGGTGCGCGATCGCCACGACCGTGCGGCCGTCCAGCACGGCGGCCAGGGTGCGTTCGAGGCGGCGGGCGGCGCGCGGGTCGAGCAGGGACGTCGCCTCGTCCAGCACCAGCGTGTGCGGGTCGGCCAGCACGAGCCGGGCCAGCGCGAGCTGCTGGGCCTGGGCGGGCGACAGCGCCTCGCCGCCGGCGCCCACCCGCGCGTCCAGGCCGGGGCCGTCCCAGTCCACGGCCCGCAGCGCCGCCTCGGCCTCGGCGTCGCCGACCGGCCGCGCCATGAGCAGGTTGTCGCGGACGGTGCCGTGGAACACGTGGTGGTCCTGGGTGACCAGGGCGACGTGGCCGCGCAGGTCGTCCAGCGGCAGCTCCACCAGCGGGACGGCGCCCGCGCCCTCGCCCACGGTGACGGTGCCGGCGCGCGGCCCGTCCACCCCGGCCAGCAGGCGTCCCAGCGTGGACTTGCCCGCGCCGCTCGGCCCCACCACGGCCAGCCGCTCGCCGGGGCGCAGCGTCAGGTCGATTCCGTGCAGGACGTCGCGGCCGTCGCGGTAGGCGTAGTGCACGCCGCGGGCGGCCAGGCGCTCCCCGTCGGGCCGGGCGGTGCCCGGGGAGCGGTCGGGCGGGACGTTGCCGACGCCCAGCAGCCGGGCCAGCGACGCGCCGCCGAGCTGCAGCTCGTCCAGCCAGGTCAGCAGCACGTCCACCGGGCCGATGAGCTGCTGCACGTACAGGGTCGCGGCGGTCACCTGGGCCAGCGACGCCATGCCGTGGATGTGGAGCAGGCCGCCGGCGAACACGGTGACCGCGACCGGCAGCACGTAGGAGAACTCGGCCACCGGGAACAGCACGGTGCGCAGCCGCAGCGAGTAGCGCTCGGCGCGGTAGGAGCGGTCGATGTCGTCGTCGCAGCGCCGCACCCGCCGCTCGGCCAGGCCCAGCGCGTCGACGGTGCGGGCGCCCTGCACGGTCTCGGTGAGCCCCTCGGTCAGCTGCGCCCAGGCGGCCATCTCGCGCTGGTAGGCGGCGCCGGCGCGGCGCAGGTACCAGCGCATCACGGCCCACAGCGGCGGGACGACGACCAGGCACGGCAGCGCCACCAGCGGCCCGGTCAGCACCAGCGCGCCCAGCGTGAACACGATCGACAGCAGGGAGATCAGGATCTCCGGCGCGGCGTGCCGGACGGCGCTGGACAGGGTGTCGACGTCCCGGGACGTGCGGCTGATCAGGTCGCCGGTCCCGGCGCGTTCGACGCGCGACAGCGGCAGCGCCAGCACCCGCCCGACGAAGTCCTCCCGCAGGTCGGCCAGGACCCGCTCGCCCAGCCGCGCGGACGCGTAGTAGGCGTAGCGGACCAGGACGCCCTGCGCGACCACGAACCCCGCGATGGCCAGGGCGACGGCGTCGATGTCGGCGTCGCCGCGTTCCACCCCCTCCACCAGGCCGCCGAGCAGCCGCGGGGTGACCAGCCCGGTCACCGCGGCCAGCGCGTGCAGGGCCAGCGCGCCGAGCAGGGCGCGGGGGTGGCGCAGCAGCAGGCGCCGGGCGTGCGCGCGCACCTGCGCCGACGTCGCCACGGGCAGGATCTGCGAGCTCACGGCCGGTGCTCCTCCTGGGTCGTCATGCCGGGTCGTCATGCCGGGTCGTCATGCTGGGACGTCGTGGGCAGGGCGGCCGCCCCGCCGGGCGCCGTCGGCGGGCCTGTCAGGGGATCTCCTCGCCGCGGGTGACGGCGGCGGCGTAGCGGGGCTCGGACGCCAGCAGGTCGCGGTGGTGCCCCTCGGCGACCACCACGCCGTCCACGACGAAGGCGACGTGGTCGGCGCGGTCGAGCATGAGCGGGCTCGTCGTGCACACCACGGTGGTGCGGCCCGCGCGGGCGGCGCCGAGCCGGTCGGCGATGCGCGCCTCGGTGTGCGCGTCGACGGCGCTGGTCGGGTCGACCAGCACCAGCACCTCGGGGTCGGCCGCCAGGGCGCGGGCCAGCCGCAGCCGCTGCCGCTGCCCGCCGGAGAACTCGCGCCCCGCCTCGGCGACGTGCGCGTCCAGGCCGACGGCCGCGACGATGTCCTCGGCGCCGGCGGTCCGCAGCGCCGCCTGCAGCGCCGCGTCGTCCACCGGGCCGCCGAAGCCCGGGGTGAGGGCGTCGCGCAGCGTTCCGGAGAACAGCGAGTCCTCGTTGACGGCGACGAGGATCCGCTCCCGCACGCCGGCGATGTCGCGCAGCGGGACGCCGCCGTAGGAGACCTCGCCGTCGGCGTGCCGGCCGAGGCGGTCGGCGATGGCCTGGGCGTCGCGCGGGTCGGCCGCGGCGAGCGCGGTGAGCCGCCCCGGCCGCACGACCAGGCCGGACGCCGCGTCCGCCAGCTCGGCGGGCCCGGCCGGGACGACGGCGCCGGCGTCCGGCAGGTCGGGTTCGGCGCGCAGCACCCGCACGACCCGTCCGGCCGCGACGTGCCCCCGGGTGAGTTTGCCCGCCGCCTCTCCGATCGTCTTCATCGGCGCGATCAGGAACATCGCGTACCCGTAGCCGGAGACCAGGTCGCCCACGGTGATGGCGCCGGAGGCGGCCAGCCGCGCGCCCACCCAGGTGACCGTGGCGAGCAGCAGCCCGAGCAGCAGGTTCTGGGCGCCCATGAGCCGCGAGTCGGCCCACGCCACGGCCACGCCCGCCCGGCGCACCCGCTGCGACTCGTCCCGGTAGCGGGCGGCGAACAGCGCCTCGCCGCCGATGCCGCGCAGCACCCGCAGGCCCGCCACCAGGTCGGTGGCGCGGGTGTTCAGCTCGCCGACCAGCTCGCGGTGGCGCTCTTCGCGCTCGCGCAGCGGCCGCAGCATCGGCCCGCCCACCGCCAGGATCACCGGGACGCCGACCAGCACGACCAGGCCGAGCGGCGGGGAGGTGGCCAGCATCAGGGCCGCGACCACGACGACCGCGGCGACGGCGCCGCTGCCGCGGGCCAGGATGTCCAGGCAGTCGCCGATGTCGTCCAGGTCCGACACGCCGATGCTGACGACCTCCCCGGCGCCGATCCGGCGCGGCAGGGTGCCCCCGAGCCGGGTCGCCTGCCGGGTGACGAGCTGGACGGTGCGGTAGGCGGCGGCCAGCCAGTTGTACACGGCCATCCGGTGCCGCAGCGTCGCGGACGCGGCGGTGCCGGCGCCGAGGGCCAGCAGGACGCCCGACCACAGGGTCAGGGCGGACGCGTCGCGGGCCGTCACGCCGTCGTCGACCGCCCGGCCGATCACGGCGGGCAGGAGCGCCATGCCGAGCATCCATGTGATGCCGAGGGCCGCCCCCGCCAGCACGGTGCGCCACTGCAGGCGGGCCAGCCACAGCAGGTAGCGGGCGGGCGAGCGCACGTCGGGGG
This sequence comes from Actinomadura keratinilytica, assembly GCF_039539665.1. Taxonomy (NCBI): domain Bacteria; kingdom Bacillati; phylum Actinomycetota; class Actinomycetes; order Streptosporangiales; family Thermomonosporaceae; genus Actinomadura; species Actinomadura keratinilytica. The sequence goes on along the minus strand of NZ_BAABDO010000012.1, from coordinate 44,572 downwards.
TGCCGGGGTCGGCGACCGGTAAGCGCTTCACGGGCCGAAGGGTATGCGGCGCGTGTCGGGAGTTCGACTGGTTTTTGCGGCGCACATGGCCTGTTCCAGGGGCTATTGCGATGTTCCCAGGGTGCAGGCGGTCGGCCGGAGACGCTAAGGTCGGGGTGTACGGAGCGGCCCCGCACCGCTCCCCTGAGCCGCGACCCGCCGACCGGCGCGATCCGCCGACCGCGATCCGCGCGTCGCGGTCCGGCCCGTGGTCGCGGGACGGTCGTCGTCCGTGGGAGCACCGTCCGTGGGAGCAGCGGCCCCGGGAACAGCTTTCCGGGAGCAGTGTCCCCGGGAGCGGCAGGGTGCCCCGTGCCGTCAGACCGCCGACAGTCCGGAATCGGAGTGAGCACGACCAGTCAGCACAGCCGTCCCGCGGCGCCGCCGGGCACCGAGGACAGGATCGACCTGCTCCTCATCGACGACGACCCCGGCAACGTCCGCGTGGTCGAGAAGATGCTGACCGAGGCCGGGCTGGACATCGGCATGACCGTGGCCGACAGCCTGGAGGCGGCGCGCCGCCGGCTGACCCGCCGCGTCCAGTGCGTCCTGGTGGACCTGTCCACCCCGGGCATCGACCATCTGGAGGGGCTGCGGCAGGTGCTGGGCATGGCCGAGCACGCCGCGGTGGTGGTGCTGACCGGCCTGGCCGACGCGCACCTGGGGGTGCGGGCGGTCGCCGCGGGCGCCGAGGACTACCTGGTCAAGCAGGAGGTGGACGGGCCGCTGCTGGCGCGCGCCATCCGCTACGCCATCGAGCGCAAGCGCGCCGAGCGCAGCGAGCGGCGGCTGGTCGAGGCGCGCATCCTGGGCCGGGAGAACGCCCGGCTGGAGCGCGGCCTGCTGCCGGTGCCGCTGATCGACGACCCGTCCATGCGGCACGTCACCCGCTACCGTCCGGGCCGCCGCCGGGCCCTCTTGGGCGGCGACTTCTACGACACCGTGCAGACCGAGGGCGGCGCGGTGCACCTGATGATCGGGGACGTGTGCGGGCACGGCCCCGACGAGGCCGCGCTCGGCGTGCAGCTGCGCATGGCCTGGCGGACGCTGGTGCTGGCCGGGCACACCGGCCAGCAGCTGCTGGGCATCCTCGACACCGTCCTCGGCCATGAGCGGCGCAGCGAGGAGCTGTTCACGACGCTGTGCATGGTGACGGTGGCGCCGTCGCGCCGCACCGCGCGCATGCACCTGGCCGGGCATCCGCCGCCGCTGCTGTTCCGGCACGACCCCGGCGGGGACGCCGGGGTGGAGGTGGCGGCGCTGCCCGACTACGCGCACGGTCCGGCGCTGGGCCTGGTGCCGGGTGCCGAGTGGCCCACCACCGAGATCGACCTCGGCGAGTCGTGGGAGCTGATGCTCTACACCGACGGACTGATCGAGGGGCGGGTCGGCGCGGGGCCGGCCCGGCTGGGCACCGAGGGGCTGGTCGACCTGGCGCGCAGCGCCCGCCGCCGCGGCTGCACCGGCCGCGCGCTGATCGACGAGCTGGTCAACGAGGTCGAGGCGCTGAACGGGGACGCGCTCACCGACGACCTGGCCGTGCTGCTGCTGTCGCACACGCGGTCCGGTTGACGGCCGCGCGGCGGGGCCGGAAGGCACGGCGGCGAAACACAGAACGACCCCGCGCACTAGGGCCAAAGTTCCCTTACTGCGTGTGAAGTCCCTCACGTTCCGGCCTGTATCGAATGGGCGAAATGCCCGGTCCCGCATGGGCTATAGCCATCGGCTATGGAAACGAGACGCATGATGACTTGGAACTCTCGCCGCAGGCAGGCATAACTTCGCTGCGTGGCTGTTGCGATACCCGCGATCTACCGGACGACGGTCGGCAAGAAGGCCGTCATGGCCGTCACGGGCGCCGTGCTGGTGCTCTACCTGATCGCGCACATGATCGGGAACCTGAAGATCTTCTTCGGGGCGGAGGAGTTCAACCACTACGCGCACTGGCTGCGCACCATCGGTGAGCCCGCCGTCCCGCACCGTACCGTGCTGACGCTCATCGAGGTGGTGCTGGCCGCCTCGGTCGTCCTGCACATGTGGTCGGCGGTGTCGCTGGCCAGGCGCGCATCCGCCGCCCGGCCGGTCAAGTACCAGGCCAAGCGCAAGTCCCACGCGCACGGCTACGCCACCCACACCATGCGGTACGGCGGCGTCATCATCCTGCTGTTCGTCATCTGGCACCTGCTCGACCTGACGTTCCTGGTGGTCAACCCCAAGGGCTCCGACGCCACCCCCTACGAGCGGATGGTCGCCGACTTCGCCCCCGAGCGCTGGTACATCACGATCTGGTACGTGCTGGCCCTGATCATGGTCGGGCTGCACCTGCGGCACGGCATCTGGAGCGCCTTCCAGACCCTCGGCCTGCGCACCCCCCGCGGCGACGGGCCGCTGCGCGCCCTGGCCACCGCCGCCGCCGCGGTGGTCACCGCGGGCTTCCTGGCCGTGCCCCTCTCGATCACCTTCGGATGGGTGAGCTGACATGACCGACGACGGTTTCTACACCACCGGCGACCCCATCGCCGACACCAAGGCCCCGGCCGGGCCCATCGAGGAGCGCTGGACCAAGCGCCGCTTCGAGGTCAAGCTGGTCAACCCCGCCAACAAGCGCAAGAAGACGATCATCGTGGTGGGCACCGGGCTGGCCGGCGGCTCGGCCGGCGCCACCCTGGCCGAGGCGGGCTACCACGTCATCCAGTTCTGCTTCCAGGACAGCCCGCGCCGCGCCCACTCCATCGCCGCGCAGGGCGGCATCAACGCCGCCAAGAACTACCGCAACGACGGCGACAGCGTGCACCGGCTGTTCTACGACACGGTCAAGGGCGGCGACTTCCGCTCCCGCGAGTCCAACGTGCACCGGCTGGCCGAGATCTCCACGCAGATCATCGACCAGTGCGTGGCGCAGGGCGTGCCGTTCGCCCGCGAGTACGGCGGCCTGCTGGACAACCGCTCCTTCGGCGGCACCCAGGTCTCGCGCACCTTCTACGCCCGCGGCCAGACGGGCCAGCAGCTGCTGCTCGGCGCCTACCAGGCGATGATGCGGCAGGTCGACGCGGGCAACATCGAGCTGTACCCGCGGCACGAAATGCTCGACCTGATCATGGAGGACGGGCGGGCCCGCGGCGTCGTCGTCCGCAACCTGCTCAACGGGGAGATCAAGCACTTCACCGGCGACGCGGTCGTGCTGGCCACCGGCGGGTACGGCAACGTGTTCTTCCTGTCCACCAACGCGATGGGCTCCAACGTCACCGCGACGTGGCGGGCGCACAAGCACGGCGCGTACTTCGCCAACCCCTGCTACACGCAGATCCACCCGACCTGCATCCCCTACAGCGGCGAGCACCAGTCCAAGCTGACGCTGATGTCGGAGTCGCTGCGCAACGACGGCCGCGTCTGGGTGCCCAAGAAGGCCGGCGACAAGCGCAAGCCCGCCGACATCCCCGAGGACGAGCGCGACTACTACCTGGAGCGCATCTACCCCTCGTTCGGCAACCTGGTCCCCCGCGACATCGCCTCCCGCGCCGCCAAGAACGTCTGCGACGAGGGACGCGGCGTCGGCCCCGGCGGCCAGGGCGTCTACCTGGACTTCGCCGACGCCATCAGGCGCCTCGGCCGCAAGACCGTCGAGGCCAAGTACGGCAACCTCTTCGAGATGTACGAGCGCATCACCGGCGAGAACCCCTACGAGACGCCGATGCGCATCTACCCCGCCGTCCACTACACGATGGGCGGGCTGTGGGTGGACTACGACCTGCAGTCCAACCTGCCCGGGCTGTTCGTGATCGGCGAGGCCAACTTCTCCGACCACGGCGCCAACCGGCTCGGCGCCTCCGCGCTGATGCAGGGCCTGGCCGACGGCTACTTCGTCCTGCCGGTCACCATCGGCGACTACATCGCCCGCAACAGCGACCTGCCGCCGGTCGACCCCGCGGCGATCGACGAGGCCGAGACCCGGGTCCGCGAGCAGATCGACCGGCTGCTGTCGATCGACGGCGACCGCACCGTCGACTCCTTCCACCGCGAGCTCGGCCACATCATGTGGGAGTACTGCGGCATGGAGCGCACCGACGAGGGGCTGCGCAAGGCGCTGCGGCTCATCCCCGAGCTGCGCGAGGAGTTCTGGTCCCGCGTCAAGGTCACCGGCAAGGGCGAGGAGCTCAACAAGGAGCTGGAGAAGGCCGGCCGCGTCGCCGACTTCCTCGAGCTGGCCGAGCTGATGTGCATCGACGCGCTGCACCGCACCGAGTCGTGCGGCGGCCACTTCCGCGCCGAGAGCCAGGACGAGGACGGCGAGGCCAAGCGCGACGACGAGAACTTCTCCTACGTCGCCGCCTGGGAGTGGGCCGGCGCCGGCAAGCCGCCCGTGCTCCACAAGGAGCCCCTCGAGTTCGAATACGTCAAGCCCACTCAGAGGTCGTACAAGTAATCATGAAGGTCACACTGCGCATCTGGCGCCAGAAGGGCCCTGAGGACAAGGGCGGAATGGTCGAGTACCAGCTCGACGACATCTCTCCCGACGCCTCCTTCCTGGAGATGCTGGACGTGCTGAACGAGCAGCTCATCCAGAAGGGCGAGGAGCCGGTCGCCTTCGACCACGACTGCCGCGAGGGCATCTGCGGCATGTGCTCGCTGGTCATCAACGGGACCCCGCACGGCCCCGAGCGCAACACCACCACGTGCCAGCTGCACATGCGCAAGTTCAAGGACGGCGAGGTCATCGACGTCGAGCCGTGGCGCGCCAAGGCGTTCCCCGTCGTCAAGGACCTGGTCGTGGACCGCTCGGCGTTCGACCGCATCATCGCCGCCGGCGGCTACATCACCGCGCCGACCGGCACCGCCCCCGAGGCCCACTCGGTGCCGGTGCCCAAGCCGGACGCCGACAAGGCCTTCGAGGCCGCCGAGTGCATCGGCTGCGGCGCCTGCGTCGCCGCCTGCCCGAACGGCTCGGCGTCCCTGTTCCTCGGCGCCAAGATCACCCACCTGGGCCTGCTCCCCCAGGGCCAGCCCGAGCGGTGGGACCGCGTCGTCAACATGCTGGAGGCCCACGACGCCGAGGGCTTCGGCGGCTGCACCAACACCGGCGAGTGCACCGTCGCCTGCCCCAAGGGCATCCCGCTGGACGTCATCGGCCGCCTCAACCACGACTACCTCAAGGCCACCGCGGGCGGAAAGAAGAAGTGATCCCCGCGTCGGAGCGCGCGTCCCGGCCGCCGGGACGCGCGCTTCGCGCTGTTCGAGGTCAGCGGGTGACGAGCGCTTCCACGCCGGACGGCAGGCTGCCCGCCTTGGCCGCCTCCACCAGGAAGGTCTCCAGGGTCTCCCGGAAGGCGCGGGCGGCGTGGGTGGGATCGACGTCCTTGCGGTGCGCCAGCGCGACCGTCCGCTGCAGGCCCGGATGGGGGCCGCGGCGGGACGCGTCGGGGCCGCAGTCGTCCAGCACCAGGGGCGTGCCGCGCAGGCCGGGGCGTCCGGCCAGCACCATGCTCGGCACGACGGCCACGCCCAGCCCGGCCTCGACGAACCGCAGCACCGCGTCCATCTCGCCGCCCTCCACCGCGAAGCTCGGCTCGAACCCGGCCGCGCGGCAGGCGCCGATCGTCGCCTCGCGCAGGTCGTAGCCGGAGCGGAACATCACCAGCGGACGGTTGCGCAGGTCCTCGATCCGCAGGTAGGGGCGGCGCGGCAGCATCCCGCGCAACGTCCGGTCGGCGGCATCGGGGTCCGCGGGGGACGCGACGACCAGGTTCTCGCGCAGGATGGGGGTGGTGTCCAGCGGCGGGTCGCCGTGCAGGGGCAGGATCACCAGCGCCATGTCGAGGGAGCCGCGGGTGAGCTCCCGGACCAGGTCGCGGGAGCCGCCCTCCTCGACGATCAGCCGGATGCCGGGGTAGGTGTCGTGGAAGCGGCGCAGCACGTCGGCCAGCAGCCCGGCGCACAGCGACGGCGTGGCGCCCAGCCGCACCCGGCCGCGCCGCAGGCCCGCCAGCTCCTGCACCTCCAGCCGGGCGGTGTCGACGTCGGCGAGGATCCGCTTGGCCAGCGGCAGCAGCGCCTCGCCCGCCGGGGTCAGGGTGATGTTGCCGCGCGCCCGGCTGAACAGGGACGCGCCCAGCTCGGTCTCCAGCGCGCGGATCTGCTTGGACAACGACGGCTGCGCCACGTGCAGGATCTCCGCCGCGTGGGTGAAGTGCCGGACCTCGGCGACCGCGACGAAGTAGGCGAGCTGCTGCAACTGCACCCTGCACAGGGTACGGCCCGCCGGATCCGCGGTCGGCGACCACCCCGCGCGCATCGCCCGTGGGAGGGCCCGGACCGGCGCGGACCGCGCCGGCCGGGGCCGGCTGCACGCCGCTTCGCACGCGGCGCGGCGCCCGGAGCAGCGGGTGCGGCGCTCCCGATCAGCGGACAGGTCAGCGGACAGGTCAGCGGGCGTGGCGGCGCAGGGCCTGCAGGTCGTGGACGATGACGCGGCGGCGCCCCGTCTCGATCCAGCCGTGGCGGCGCAGCGTGCGCAGGGCCTTGCTGACCGCCTCGCGGGACGCGCCGACCCACCCGGCCAGCTCCTCCTGCGACAGGTTCAGCGTGATCCGCACGCTCTGCTTCCCGGCGCCGCGGCCGGACGCGGCACCGGCGGCGGGACGGCCCCGGCCGGTCGGCTCGTACGGGACGCCGAACCGCTCGGCCAGCTCCACCAGGCGCTGGGCGACCCGGCCGGTGGCGTCGAACATGCCGAACTCGACGCGCTTGCGGTCGGCGTCGCGCCACCGCTGGCACAGCATCCGCATCATCAGCAGCGACACCCTGCCGTTGTCCTGCAGGAACGCCATGAACTGCGGGGCGGTGAGGGTCAGCGCCCGCGCCGGTTCCAAGGTGGCGACGGTGGCCGACCGCGGCTGGCCGTCGATCGCGGCGACCTCGCCGAGCAGCGCGCCCGGCCCGCGCACCGCCAGCAGCGCCTCGCCGCCGTGCTCGCGGTGCGAGTACGCCTTGACCCGTCCGGCCAGCAGGACCGCCACCCAGGTGGACGGCTCCCCCTCGGCGAACAGCACCTCGCCGCGGGCGAACACGCGGACCCGGGCGCGCCGTTCCAGCTCGGCGCGTTCCGCGGACGTGAGCTCGGCGAGAAACGAACCGGGCTCCAGGGGGGCGTTCATATCTCCACGCTAGAGCGAACGACCCCGCCTTGTGAGCAGTCGCCAAATCACGAATGCGTCACGCGTTGTGTGTACTTCTTCCTATTACCGCGTCCGGCCCCGGGGCAGACTCGGACGCGGTGTGCGCGGCCAGGTTGCCGCTGCGCGAACGTTCACGGGGAACGGCGGGCACGGCGGGCGGCGGCGACGGGGGCACGCCGCCCGCCGACCTCGCCGGGCGGACCGCACCGGCGGGCGACGGCCGTCCCCGGCCCTCCCCGCGTCAGGCCGAGGGGGTGTCCTGCCCCTTCTTGACGATGCCGAGCTTGGTGCCGAGCCAGACCACCGGGTCGTACCGGCGGCCGACCACGCGCTCCTTCATCGGGATCAGCGCATTGTCAGTGATCTTGATGTGCTCGGGGCAGACCTCGGTGCAGCACTTGGTGATGTTGCAGAAGCCCAGCCCGTGGTCCTCCTGCGCGATCGCGCGCCGGTCGGCGGTGTCGGCCGGGTGCATCTCCAGCTCGGCGATGCGCATCAGGAACCGCGGCCCGGCGAACTGCGACTTGTTCTCCTCGTGGTCGCGGATGACGTGGCAGACGTTGTTGCACAGGAAGCACTCGATGCACTTGCGGAACTCCTGCGAGCGCTCCACGTCCTCCTGCTGCATCCGGAACTCGCCCGGCTTGGTGTCGCCCGGGTCGAACGCGGGGATCTGCCGCGCCTTCTCGTAGTTGAACGACACGTCGGTGACCAGGTCGCGGATCACCGGGAAGGTGCGGACCGGGGTGACGGTGATCGTCTCGTCCGGCGCGAACGTGGACATCCGCGTCATGCACATCAGCCGCGGCATGCCGTTGATCTCGGCCGAGCACGAACCGCACTTGCCCGCCTTGCAGTTCCACCGCACCGCGAGGTCGGGCGCCTGGGTCGCCTGCAGCCGGTGGATGATGTCGAGGACGACCTCGCCCTCGTTGACCTCGACGGTGTAGTCGCGAAGCTCGCCCTCCCCCGCGTCGCCGCGCCAGACCCGGAACTTGGCCTCGTAGCTCATCGGTCGCTCTCCTCGTCCTCGTCACCCGCGGCGGCCCCCGCCTCGGCCGGCAGCTCCTCTGCGGTGAGGTACTTCTTCAGCTCGTCGGTCTCGAACAGCCTGATCAGGTCGTCGCGCATCGGTTCCATGGGCTGCTTCTTGAGCTCGACGCGGGGATCGTCCGGGTCCCCGGCCAGGCGGGCGACCAGGTTGACCTTGCGCCACTCGGCCGACATCTGCGGGTAGTCGTCGCGGGTGTGCCCGCCGCGGCTCTCCTGCCGCTCCAGCGCGGCCTTGGCGATCGCCTCCGACACCAGCAGCATGTTGCGCAGGTCCAGGGCCAGGTGCCAGCCGGGGTGGTAGCCGCGCCCGTCGCTCGCCGCGACCGGCTCGACGCTGACGTTGCGGACGCGTTCGCGCAGCTTGTCCAGCGCCTCCAGGGCCCGCTTGAGCTCGTCCTCCCTGCGGATGATGCCGACCAGGTCGTTCATCGTCTGCTGCAGCTCGGCATGCACCGCGTACGGGCTCTCGCCGCCCTTGCGCTCGAGCGGCGCCAGCGCCTCGGCGGCCGCCGCCTCGACCGCCTCGTCGGTCACCGCCGGGCGGGCGGACAGCGAGTCGACGTACTCGGCGGCGCCGAGCCCGGCGCGGCGGCCGAACACCAGCAGGTCGGTCAGCGAGTTGCCGCCCAGCCGGTTGGAGCCGTGCATGCCGCCGGCCACCTCGCCCGCCGCGAACAGGCCGGGCACCAGCGCCGCGGCGGTGTCCGGGTCGACCTCCACCCCGCCCATCACGTAGTGGCAGGTCGGGCCGACCTCCATCGGCTCGGCGGTGATGTCGACGTCGGCCAGCTCCTTGAACTGGTGGTACATCGACGGCAGCCGCCGCTTGATCTCCTCGGCGCCGCCCGGCATCCGGTCCACCACGGTGAGGTACACCCCGCCGTGCGGTGAGCCGCGGCCCTCCTTCACCTCGGCGTTGATCGCGCGGGCCACCTCGTCGCGGGGCAGCAGCTCGGGCGGGCGCCGGTTGTTGTCGGGGTCGTCGTACCAGCGGTCCGCCTCCTCCGGGGTGGTGGCGTACTTGTCCTTGAAGACCTCCGGGATGTAGCGGAACATGAACCGCTCGCCCTCGGAGTTCTTCAGGATCCCCCGGTCGCCGCGCACCGACTCGGTGACCAGGATGCCCTTCACCGACGGCGGCCAGACCATCCCGGTCGGGTGGAACTGGACGAACTCCATGTTCAGCAGGGTCGCCCCGGCCAGCAGCGCCAGCGAGTGCCCGTCCCCGGTGTACTCCCAGGAGTTGGACGTCACCTTGAACGCCTTGCCGATGCCGCCGGTGGCCAGCACCACCGCGGGCGCCTCGAACACCACGAACTTCCCGGTCTCGCGGACGTAGGCGAACGCGCCGCAGATCCGGTCGCCGTCCTTCAGCAGCCGGGTGACGGTCGTCTCCGCCCACACCTTGATGCGGGCCTCGTAGTCGCCGAACTCGGCGTGGTCCTCCTGCTGCAGCGCCACGACCTTCTGCTGCAGCGTGCGGATCAGCTCCAGCCCGGTGCGGTCGCCGACGTGCGCCAGCCGCGGGTACTCGTGCCCGCCGAAGTTGCGCTGGCTGATCTTGCCGTCCTTGGTGCGGTCGAACAGCGCCCCCCACGCCTCCAGCTCCCACACCCGGTCGGGGGCCTCCTTGGCGTGCAGCTCGGCCATCCGCCAGTTGTTGAGGAACTTGCCCCCGCGCATGGTGTCGCGGAAGTGGACCTGCCAGTTGTCGTTGGGGTTGACGTTGCCCATCGCGGCCGCCGCGCCGCCCTCGGCCATCACCGTGTGGGCCTTGCCGAACAGCGACTTGGAGATGACCGCGGTCTTCTTGCCCTGCATGCGGGCCTCGATCGCGGCGCGCAGCCCGGCCCCGCCCGCGCCGATCACCACGACGTCGTAGGCGTGCCTTTCGATCTCACTCATGACCTGCTCCCCGGTCCCGTCCGGTCTCCTCGGCGGCGCGCCGCCGCACCCCCCTTCCTCCGCGCGCGCCGCCCGCTCGCCCGCCGCGCGCCGGCGCGGCGTCCCGCGGTCGTGCCCGTGTTCGTCTCCATGCCCGTCCTCAGTTGATGAACCGCAGGTCGGAGATGGTGCCGCTGGCCACGAGCATCACGTAGAAGTCGGCCACCACCAGCGACCCCAGCGTGATCAGCGCGTACTGGCCGTGCCGCTCGTTCATCCTGGAGACCTGCTGCCACATCCAGTACCGCACCGGGTGCTTGGAGAAGTGCTTGAGCCGTCCGCCGACGATGTGCCGGCAGGAGTGGCACGACAGCGTGTACCCCCACAGCAGGATCACGTTGACGAGCAGGATGATGCTGCCCAGCCCCACGCCGAACCCGCCGTCGGAGCCCCGGAAGGCGCGGATCACGTCGTAGGTGTTGATCAGCGAGATGACCACGGCGGCCATCCAGAAGTAGCGGTGCAGGTTCTGCCCGATCAGCGGGAACCGCCGCTCACCGGTGTACTTCTTGTGCGGCTCGGCCACCGCGCACGCGGGCGGCGAGGCCCAGTACGACCGGTAGTACGCCTTGCGGTAGTAGTAGCAGGTCAGCCGGAACAGCAGCAGGAACGGCAGGGAGACCGCCGCGAACGGGATCCAGCCCCTGGTCTCGGCGGGCAGGAACGTGCCGAACTCGGCCGCGTCCGCGGTGTGCCCGTTCAGCGTGACGTCGTTGCAGATCTCGTTCAGGCACGGCGAGTAGAACGGCGTCAGGTAGTGGTACTCGGGCACGAAGAACGCCGCGCCCCAGAAGGCGCGTATCGTCGCGTACACCACCCACGCCGTGAAGATCACCAGCGTGGTGATCGGGTAGACGCGCCAGTTGTCCCGCCGGAGAGTCCGTTCCTTGATCTTGGCGCGCGCTTTGGCGGGCGCCTCCACAGTGCTCATCGCTCGCGCTCCTGAGTTCGGGTCGTCCGGTCCCCGTACCGCGGGCCACGCGCACCCGTGCGACCGCCGCGCCTCGGCCACGACAGGCGGTGACGCCCCGTGCGCGCTTTCCGGTCAGGCGACCTTACGTCACCACACTGGCACTGTGACATACATAACAGCCACCACTTTGATGTGAGCTGGGCCACAGGTTTCGGAGCGCCGCAATCCCCGCAACCCATAACCAGGAGTTATGGCGCACGGGAATCAAGACGAGCGCAAGAAACCATCGCGTCACCGCCCCCTCACCCGCCGCCGTCCCGGTGCCGCGGCGGCGGGCGCCGCCCCCGGCCGAACCCGGGCGCGCGAATAACCGACCGTTTGGGGACGGGCGCAGTTTGCGACACGCTGGGATCCGCGGTACCTGCATAAACTGACAGACGTTGACAACCCAACGCCCAGGCAGGGCCTGCTGAAACGGGACCGATGAGCGACAACGACCCCGGACGCGAACACCTCGCGAAGGACCCCGCCACCAGCGAAGCCCCGGACGCCCCCGACGCCACAAGCTCCCCGGGTGACGCTCCAAAGGGCACCGGCAAGACCACGCCCGACACCAAGCCGGCCGACGCCGAGACGACCGGCAGCGACACGGCCGCCCCCGCCGAGACGGGCGAAGGCAGCGACGCCAAAAGCGACGCGGGGAAGGCCGCCGCCACGACAGCCGACACCTCGGCCGACGCTCCCCAAGGCACCGGCGAGACCACGCCCGGCAACAAGCCGACCGGCAGCAAGCCCCTCGGAAGCAGCGGCACAGCCGGTGACCGAGCGCCGGCCGACCAGGCGGCCCCCGACACCGGAGCGCCCGAGAACAGCGAGGCGGCCGACGACGCCGAGGGCGAGGCGGAGAAGACGGCCGACGACCCGGGCGACGATTCCCAGGGCACCGGCAAGACCGCGCTTGGCGGCGAGTCGGCCGAGAGCGGCGACGCATCCGGTGCCCCCGAGGGTGACGCGGAGAAGGCGGCCGACGACCCGGGCGAAGGCGATGGGCGGCGCAAGGGGCGCCGCCGGGTGTGGCGGCGGGTCGCCATCGGCGCGACGGCACTGGTGGCGGTCGCGGCGATCGGGGCGGGCTGGCTCTACGCCGACCTGATGGGCGGCATCGAGAAGCAGGACGTCACCGAGGAGCAGCTCGGCACCGACCGTCCCAAGAAGCTGAACAAGTCGCTGAACATCCTGCTGCTCGGGTCCGACAGCCGCGACGGGGAGAACGCCCGCTACGGGGCGGCCGCGGGCATGACGGGGGCGCGGTCGGACACCGCGATCCTGCTGCACCTGTCGCCCAACCGCGACAAGGCCGTGGGCATCAGCTTCCCCCGCGACTCGATGGTGCAGATCCCCGACTGCAAGAAGGACAAGGGCGGCACCGTCCCGGGCCGGTTCGGCATGCTGAACTCCGCGTTCGCGTTCGCCGGGCCGACCTGCACCTGGAAGACGCTGGAGAAGCTGACCGGCATCCACATCGACCACTTCGTGCAGGTGGACTTCGCCGGGTTCAAACGGGTGGTGGACGCGCTGGGCGGCGTGGAGATCTGCGTCGACCGGCCCGTCAACGACCCGCGCGCCGAACTGGTGCTGAAGGCCGGCAAGCAGACCGTCAAGGGCGAGGAGGCGCTCGGCTACGTGCGCGCCCGCTACAGCCTGGGCAACGGTTCGGATCTGGAACGTATCGAACGGCAGCAGCGGTTCATGGCGTCGGTGGTCAACAAGGCCACCAGCAGCGAGGTGCTGACCGACCCGGCCAAGACCTACAAGTTCCTCAAGGCCGTCACCGCGTCGGTCACCACCGACGACGGCCTGGACCTGTCGGCCATGCGGAGGCTTGCCGAGGGCGTGCGCGGGATGAGCGCGGGCCAGGTGCGGTTCGTCACGGTGCCGGTGGAGCGCTACGCCCCCGACCCCAACCGCGTGCAGTGGGACGAGGAGCGGGCCAAGCCGCTGTTCGAGGCGATCCGGCACGACAGCGAGCTGCCCGCCGAGCAGCCGGCGGCGCCGAAGCCCGCCACGCCCGAGCCCAAGGACGTGAAGGTGACGGTGGTGGACGCGGGCGGCAAGAACGTCGAGCGCGTCGCCCGGCAGCTGAAGAACCGCGGGTTCGACGTCGCCAAGGAGATCGACAAGCGCCCGGAGGCGGCGGAGAGCCGCATCGTCTACCACTCCTCCGCCGAGGCACAGGCGTCCGCGCTGGCCGCCGCCGTCCCCGACGGCATGCTGACCGCCGACGCCTCCGCCCCCGCCGACCGGGTCACGCTCGTCGTCGGCACGAACGGCGTCCGCCTCGCCCCGCCCGCCATCGACAGGATCACCGGCGGGGTCAAGGCCGGCAAGAACCTGTGCGCTTGACCGGCTCCGCCTGGACTCCGCCTGAACGGGGCGGGCGGCTCCGGCGGCGTCAGGCGTGCACGAGCACGGCGGCGAGCGTCCCGAGGAGCATGAACGGCCCGAACGGGATCGTGGCGCCGCGGGAGGCGCGCCGCAGCACGATGAGGGCGACCGAGTACAGGCCGCCGAAGACGAACATGGCCAGGACGCCGAACGTCCAGGCGTCGTACCCCAGCCATCCCAGGTACAGGCCCAGCACGCCGGACAGTTTCACGTCCCCGAGGCCGAGAGCGCGGGGCAGCACCACCCATTGGAGGACGAACAGTCCCCACAGGACGCCGAATCCGATGAGGGCGTCCACGAACCGGTCGCCGCCGTCGTCGGTGAACGCCGCCGCCGCGCCCAGCAGCGCCGCACCGATGGGGTAGGACGGCAGCGTCAGGGGGTCGGGGAGGCGCCGCAGGGCGATGTCGACGGCGCCGAGCACGGCGCCGACGCAGGCCAGGTAGGCGAACGCGGCGAGATCGGGCCGCAGGCCGATCCGCCAGACCAGCAGCGCCAGGGCGACGACCCCGGTGAGGAGCACCGGCACCGGCCGCCGCCGGACAGGTTCGGTCCAATCCGCGCGAAGGGACCAGGCGCTCCCGGTAGTGGATTCGCCGGTAGGGGATTCAACGGACGCGTCGCTGCTCACCCGCGCATCCTCCCACCTCTCCGTTCTCCCTCCCAAGCCCCGGCCGGCAGGCGCCGGGCGGCCGATGTGCCCGGCGCCGGGACGGGCACCGCGCATTCGGCCGGGAATGGCGTGGAGAATGCGCCGCGGCCGCCTGGGGCCGCCTTGTCCCGCACGGTCGGCCGCAGATAAGGTCGGCATTATGTCCGGAGAAAGTCGGGGGGAGGCGTCTACCGCGACGCGAAATGACGTCCCCGCGGAGGAAACCGCGCGGAATTCAGGGGACGCGGAGTCCGCCGGGGGCGCCCGGGAGAAACTCGCCCGCCGGTCGGCGTACGCGATCGCGCCGGCATTCTTCGTGCTCTACACGGGGTTCTCGCTGAGACGGCATTACCTGCTGCGGACCTCCGGCTACGATCTCGGCATCTTCGAGCAGGCGGTGCGCGCCTACTCCCGGTTCCAGGCGCCGATCATTCCCCTCAAGGGGCCGGACGTCCATGTGCTGGGCGACCACTTCCACCCGATTCTGGTGACGCTGGCGCCCTTCTACCGGATATGGCCGGGCGCGCAGACCCTGCTGGTGGCGCAGGCGCTGCTCATCGCCCTTTCCATCGTGCCCGTGGCCCGGCTGGCCGTGGCCCGGCTCGGTGTCGGCGTCGGGCTGTGGCTGGCGGCCTCCTACGCGCTTTCCTGGGGCATCCAGGGCGCGCTGGGATTCGACTTCCACGAGATCGCCTTCGCCGTTCCGCTGCTGGCGTTCGCGATGGCGGCGCTGGTGGAACGGCGCTGGCGCGCGGCGGTGGCGTGGACGCTGCCGTTGCTGCTGGTCAAGGAGGACATGGGGCTGATCGTCGCGGCGATCGGCGGCTATCTGCTGTGGCGCGGGCGGCGCCGGGCGGGCGCCGCGCTGATCGCCGCCGGGCCGGCCGCGGTGGTGCTGACGGTCAAGGTGATCCTGCCGTTCTTCAACGACGGCCGGTTCAGCTATTCGGTCTATCTCGATCCGGACAAGGATCTGTGGTCGCTGGCGCTGTCGTTCCCCGGAGGGCTCATCGAGCATCCGCGCAAGCTCGTCCTGCTGGCATTGCTGCTGTTGCTCACGGGAGGCGCCGCGGTGCGCACCCCGCTGGCTCTCATCGCCGTTCCCGTGCTGCTTTCCCGGCTGGTGTCGACCAATCCGGTGCACTGGGAGGTCGGCCGGGTCCATTACAACGCGGTGCTGATGCCGATTCTGTTCGTGGCGCTGATCGAAGTGCTTTCCGCGATGACGGCGGACGGACGGCTGCGCATGCGCCTGTGGCGGCGGACCGCCATCGTCTTCCCCGGCGTCTTCGCGCTCATGATGCATCTGACCCCGTGGGGGATCACCAATCCCGACAACTACGCCGACACCCCGCACTTCGCGGCGGGGCGGCGCCTGCTGGCGATGGTGCCCGACGGCGCGGCGGTGGCGGCCGGGAACTCCCTGGCACCGCACCTCACCGGCCGGTGCCGGGTGGTGATCTTCCCGCCCTCGCACGGCGAACGCGTCGACTGGGTGGTGACGGACACCCAGGTCAGGACGGTCGCGCCCAAGTCGGTGGACCAGGTGAGCGCGGCGCGGGCGGGGCTGTGGCCGCCGACGTCCGAACAGGTGCACGCCGCCCTGCGGGCACTGCCGTCACAGGGGTTCGCCAAGGTGGCCGAGGACGACGGCGTGGTGCTCTACCGGCGCACGGCGGCCGCGCCCTGACCGGGAGCGTCCTCCCGCGGCCGCCGCCATACGGCCCGCACCGCGAGCACTGCGGCCGCCACCAGCAGCGCATTGCGGAGGGCCAGCACGGCGATCGGCGGGAATCCGCCCTCCTTGAGCAGCGACACCCACAGAAGAGGGAAGTCCAGGTGGGTCAGCGCGGCCGCCACCAGCACCAGCACCGCCGCGGGCCGCTGCCGGGTGCCCGCCGTCGCCAGGCACGCCGCGGCGACGCCCAGCACCCAGATCAGGTACTGCGGCGACAGCACCCGGCCGCCCACCACCAGGACCAGGACGCCGGCCAGGACGGCGTCGGCGCCCGCGGCCGGGGTCCACTCCCGCGGGTCGCGGCGCAGCACCGCCACCGCGAGCAGCGCCAGGCCGGCAATGGTGATCACCAGGCTTGCCGCGACGGCGGCGCCCACCCCCGGTCCGACGAGTTCCCAGGACCCGTACCGGTAGCCGACCTCGCCTGCCCAGCCGAACCAGCGCGCCACGTTGATCGGGGTGGCGGCCACGGCCTCGATCTGCGCGCCGCGGTCGCGCTGGGACCGCAGGAAGCCCCACGCTCCGTCGCCCGCGATCGTGACCGCGATCGCGACCAGCGCCCCGGTCGCGGCGCACGCGACGGCCGCGCGGACCGCCGTGCGGTCGCGGCGCAGCGCGAACGCCAGCGCCACCGGCCACGCCTTCATCAGCGCGCCCACCGCCATCAAGGCGCCGAACAGGCGGTGGCGGCCGAGCCAGAGCAGCGCCGCCACGACCGGGAGGGTGACGAACAGATCGAAGCGGAACAGGCAGGTCGGGCCGAGCAGGAAGATGCCGGTGATCCAGCACCACGCCCCCGCCGTCGCCCGGCCCTTGCCCCGCAGCAGGCACAGGACCGCCAAGTCGACGGCCAGCGCGCACAGCATGAAGGTGATCCCGTACTGGCCGCCCAGCATCCTGGGCAGCAGGAGCGGCAGCACCGCCAGCGGCGGGTACTGCCAGCGCACGTCGTCGCCGGGGAATCGGCCGTCGGCGAGGGCGGGGCCCCACTCGTGGTAGAGCACCACATCGCTCATGGTGCTGCTGAGCGGGTAGCCGGGCGTGAAGCAGATGACCAGCATGAGCAGCCGGGTCAGCACCCAGGCCCAGATGAACCGGTCGCCGAGCCGGGCCCTCCGCCGAGGCGTCGTCGCCTGCGCGGCCCTGGGAGCGGCGGACGCGTCCTCAGGGAGGCGCACGGAGACCTCCGAGCCGGCGTCCGAGCCGACGTGGTCGCTCATCCTGTCGCGGCCTCCTGTCGTGTCGCCCCGCCGGACGGTTCGCGGGAGCGGCGTCGCCGCAGTCGGGCGAACAGCAGCATCGTCACCTTGTACGCGGCGGCCGCGTAGAGGGCCCCCAGGATGAGGTCGATGACGTAGTGCTCGGCGAAGTAGACGATGCCCACCCACACCGAGATCGGGTAGAAGCCCAGCCACCAGACGCGCCGCCAGCCGAAGCACCTGCCCATGAACAGCAGGAACAGCGTGGGGTAGGCGGCGTGCAGCGAGGGGATCGCCGCCACCGGGTTGGGCGAGATGCGGTCGTAGATCGAGCCGTAGCCGTGCACGCCCAGGGACGCCCAGACGTCCCCGGCGATCCTGGCGACGGGCGCGATGTCCCCCTGTTCGGACGCCATCCACGGCGGCGCCGCGGGGAAGGCCGCGTACGTGAGGAACGCCGAGAAGGACAGGACCACCAGGCCCGCCACGAACGGACGGTACAGCGCGGGGCGCCGTCGCCACAGGTAGAGCGCCAGCGCGGCGGGCATCGGGAAGTGCAGGATGTAGAGCAGGTAGAAGTAGTAGTCGAACCAGCTGACCTGCCCGTCCCACAGGTGCGACTGGAGCCAGACCGTCGGCAGCGTCCCGCCGAACAGCCACTCGTCCACCTTGATCATCTCGTGCACGTGCACGTTGCCGCTGAGGTCGTCGGCGATCGCGCGGAACGAGTCGTAGACGACCACCAGCCCGATGAACGGGCCGAAGTGGGCCAGGTAGGCGCGCGCCTCGCCGAGCAGCGTGAACACGGCCAGCAGGAGGAAGAACAGCACCTCGGGGTGCCAGAAGGGCAGCTGCGCGAGCACGGCGACGACGAGGAACGCCAGCGCGGTGAGCCGGGCCAGGGCGCGCAGCAGCGCGGTGACGGCCAGCTGTTCGGACAGGCGCGAAGACAGAGCGCGACCGGAGCGGCGGAGCTCGGGCCGGTCGTCCGTATCGGTGCCCGATTCGGCCATGCTCCCCATGGCGCGCAACGCTAACTTCGCCGAGGGGTGAAGCGGAGGGCCCTCGGTCCTGAAAGCACCGCCCGCGGGCTTTGGGTCCTCGGGCCCAACACGGGCGGCCCGGAGCTCGCGTGCCGTCCTGCGGGGTCAGCGGCGGACGAGGACGGTCGCCAGGCGGTCCCGGTACACCGTCCGCCACGACGGGCTCTCCGTGAGGAGCTCGGTGAGCGGGGCGCCCGTCTCCCAGACCACGACCTCCACCCGGTACCGGTCGAACGTCGTGCGCCAGCGCGCGTCGCCGTGCCGAACCTTCTGGTAGTTCACCGCGAAGTCGGTCGGATACATGTCGTAGCGGTCGTCCATGAAGACCCGCTGCCGCGGCCAGTACCGGTGGATGACGTAGCCGGCCCACCCGGTCGTGGTGAACAGGCGGCGTCCGAGCAGGCCCTGCTCTTCGACGGAGCGCATCGCGGCGACCGGGTATCTGCTCAGGTCGAACGGCGGCTCGGCCAGTTGCGACCGGGTCAGCGAGGCGGCGATCAGCACCGCCGTGGTGACCACCGCGACGTCCAGGCGGGGACGGCGGACCGGCGGCGGGGCCGCGGGCAGCAGCCGGGCGGCGATCGGCAGGCCGACCAGGGGGGCGACGGCCGCGTTGCGCAGGGCCCACAGGCCGAGCAGCAGGAAGGGCAGCGACACCAGGACGTCGCGCCTGGTCGGGCGGGTGCGGGCCAGCACCAGCACGGCGACGAAGACGGCGATCCAGACGGCGAACGCCGCGCCCACCAGCGAGCGCAGGTCGGGCGACTGCCACTCCGGGACGTACTGGAGCGCCTCGCCGTGCGTCAGCAGCTGCACGGGGAACAGCACCAGCCCGGCCCCGTACGGGTTGAGGAAGCAGGCCGCGAACGCCAGGACGGTCGCCTGCAGGAGCCGGCGTTCCCGGCCCTGCCAGGGCCGGTGGCCGTCGGCCCAGCGGCCGAGCAGGTGCAGGGCCAGGTAGGCGAACCCGAGCGCGAAGCTGCCGTGGCAGTTGGCCCACAGCCACATCAGGAGCGGCAGCGCGATCAGCGGGCGGCGGCCCGCCGCCGAGTCGGGGATCTCGACGATCCACAGCAGCGCCAGGAACGCCAGGATGCCGATGAACAGGGGCCGTTCCACCCAGTACAGCGCCGAGACGAACAGCGCCGGAAGCAGCACGACCACCGTCCGGGCGCGGCCTGCGGCGGCCCGGTCGGCCAGCCGGTAGGCCAGGTACGCGCAGGCCGCGCCGAGTATCCCGCCCAGCACCCGGATGCCGTTCGGCCCCACCGGTGATTCGTACAGGCCCGCGTACAGGACCTCCGCCAGCCAGGACTGCGCCACCCAGGGGGCGCCGGGGACGGTGTAGGAGTAGATGTCGGAGTGCGGCACACCGTGGTGTTCGAGGATCCAGCGCCCGGTGCGCAGGTGGGTGAGGAACGAGTTGTCGTCGAGCTGTTCCAGCGCCACCGTCCACCCCAGGACGATCCAGACCAGCGCGGTCCGGACGCGTGCGAACGCCGATCGGGTCTCGGCGGTGGCGGCGGGTGCGGTCTCCTCTGGCTGTGAACGCGGACTCTTCTCGTCGGTGTAGGAGGTGTTCACCTGACCGCGTTTCTCCCGTGTCGCCCGGCCGCCGCGTGGTGGGAAGGTCCCCTGACCCGTCGTTAGTCCCGGTGTAGGCCGGACCCTAGTGGGGCGGCCGTCGGGGCTCCAGGGTCCCGGGACCCAAGCCTTCTCCCCGGCTCAGCCGGCCGCACGCAGGCGGCGCACCGCGCGGAGCAGGCGGCGGGCCGCGTGCAGCAGGCCCCAGCCGCCTGCGGTCCCGGCGAAGGCCCCCGCGAAACCGCTCCACGCCGACACCGCGGGCCCGGTCAGCAGGCCGTACACCAGTGCCAGGGGCATGAGCGCGGTGGGCACCGCGAGCGTCGCCACCGCGTGGCGGCGCGGGTCGAACCGCCGCGACCGGGGACGCACCGCCCCGCTGAGCACGGTCATCGCGGCGAACGTGAGCAGCATGGGCACGGCGTTCCACACGATCCGCTCGACGGTGGTGTCATCCAGGTCCTCGGCGACGTCCGATCTGATGGCGGCGATCGTCGTCACCAGGCTCGCCAGGACGAAGACGGCCATGGCGGTCACCCATGCGCGCACGAAGTCCACCCGATTCCCCCCTGTTCCGTGTCGCTCGGCGTTCGGCCGCGCCCGTCGGCGCTCGGTGACGCCGGGCAGCGTTGGGCCGCGCCGGTTCGTGTTCAGCCGCGCTGGTTCGTGTTCAGCTCGCGCTGTTCAGCCACGCTGGTCGGCCGCGCAGGGCAGGGCACCGCCGGGACGGTGCCGACGGCCTGGGCGGTTTCCGTGAGCGGTGGCTAGCGGGCCGTGCGAGGCCGCGGACGGCGGCGCGCCGCGGTCGTCTCCGGCCGCCTTCTCAGAGATCCAGCAGGGCGGCGACGGCGATGGCGGCGCCGATCACCACCACCAGGGGGTAAACGGCCAGCATCAGGACCAGATGCACCCCGGCACGCTCCGCGCCCCGGTGCGGCCGGGCCGGGTCGTACACCACGGTGACGCGCTTGCCCGGCCGCGGCCCCGGGAAGGAGTACACCGAGCTGGTCACCTCGATCTCCCGCCCGTCCGAGGTGCGGAACCGGAACACCCCGGAGCGGCCGGCGATCCCGGGCCCCGCGCCCGCCGCGTCCGTCCGCCCGACGACCACGCCGGGGGCGCGGGCGCCGCGCAGCTGCAGCCGCACCCGCTCGGCCAGCGCCCACACGCCCGCACCGCAGACGAACAGGCCGAACAGCACGCCGACCACAGGCTTGATCATCGCCCCTCCGCATCGCCGGGCATCGGTTCACCGGCACGCCTCGAGGTTCTTGTACAGCCGCCTGCCGTCGGCGGTGGGGGCGCCGAGGTACTGCGCGTCCTGCGCGGCCCGGTCGGTGGTGGAGATGGCGAGGCTGGCGCCGATCTTGAGTCCGAGCTTGGCCGAGACCCCGTAGCCGGCGTCGTTGCGCTGGTGCGCGTACTCCATCCGGGAGGTCTTGCCGTTTTGGTAGATGTCGCGCAGGAACGGGTGCGCGTCCGGCCCGGGATCCTGGGTGGGCGCCATGTCGTTCCAGGTCAGCGACAGGTTCTGCCATGCGATCTTCGCGGTCGGCACGATGCCCGAGAAGAAGTCGGCGGCGTTGCGGCGCTGCTCGTCGGTGGTGATGGGCACGGCGGTGGTGATGACGGTGGCGCGGCCGTTGACGATGTGCGTCTGGGCGAAGGTGATCTGGCTGAGCCTGCCGTCCTTGTCGGTGGTCACCGATAGCGCGCCCATGGCGGTCAGCTGGCCCTGGTTGCCGTCGGCGACGTGCTGCTCGCCGTAGTTGGTCTCGCCGCGGAGCATCATCGTGGCGGTGCTCTCGCCGGTGCGCTCGTTGTCCTCGACGATGAGCTTCTCCTGGCCGTCGATCCCGACCCAGGCCCGCAGGTTCGGCGAGATGCTGTCGCTTCCGCGCGAGTCGGGCAGCCGGTCCTGGACGGCGGGCTTGCGGTGCCGCCCCTCGGACTCGGTGTGGCGGTCCGGGCTGCGGTGCCGGCCGGTCGGGTTCGACCAGCCGAGGCTGACGCCGGCGCTCAGCGTCCCGAAGGCGTCGAGTTCGGTCTCGCGGCGGCGGACGTCCGGTTCGGGGATGTCCGGGCCCGCGAAGACGTCGTAGATGGTGCCGCCCAGGCGGCCCAGCAGCCCGCCGTTCTGCTTGACCTCGTCGATGGAGTACTGCTCGACGAGGGCGGCGCGGAGCTCGTCGGCCTTCTTGTCGGCGTCCGGCCCCCTGAACTCCCAGGCGTCGCCGTTCCCTATCCGCAGGTTGGCGCCCACGCTGGCGTCGGCGCCGATGTTGACCAGGTTGCCGACGTTCACGCCGACGCCCAGGCCGGTCCCGACCCCCGCGACCGTGCCGCGGATCCCGGTGATCCGGACGACGCGTTCGCCGGTGCGCGGGTCGATCGAGGTGGTGCGCATGAACGCCCAGTCCCTGCCGACCGAGAAGATGAGCGCCTCGATGGTGCCGGCGTAGCCGTCGACGGCCAGTTCGACGGTGCAGGTCGGCTGCATCGCCAGGTCGGCGGGCGAGTGGCACTCGCGCTCGTCGCCGCCGTTGCCGGCGACGCAGACGGCGTAACCGATCCAGTCGCTGATGCGCGTGCCGAGCCCCGACAGCGCGATGGTTCCCACACACGCGGCCACCAGCAGGGCCACAACGATGTAGTTGAGGCTGCCCTCACCGGCATCGCGACACTTTACCGAGACATTCACCAACTCTTCACCCGGCGACCATCAAAGGGGTCAGACCGCCGGGTACGCGTGAGCCCACAGGCCCAAGATCGGACCCAAACCGGACAGCGGGCCGTCAACCACTCAGGTGGCCGCTCCACAGCAGGAAGCACATCACCACGCCCATAGCGAACATCAGCCCGGCGGCCGCGACCTCGGTCACGGGGTGGGCGTAGAGGCGCGCGTCGGAGGGATCGCGGGCGTCGTACATCACGCGCACGCGCCGACCCGGAGGCCGGCGCAGGTTGCTCTGGGCGGTGAACACCCGCTCGCGCGCGTCCAGGTCGGTGAAGCGGATCGTCAGGTCGTAGCCCGCCTCGCCGACGAGGGCGTCCGAGCACATCTCCACGACGCCCTCGGTGACCTCGGCGCGGCCGCGGAACCGGAAGGCGGCCACGAGCGAGACGGGTGCGGCCAGGACGAGCCCGGGACCGCCCACGACCAGCACCGCCGTCATAGGCCACCCGTCGGGCAGCAGCGACAGCGCATCCGACGACGCGTCGAACAGCACCAGCAGCACGGCGGCGAGGGCGGCCAGGAGCAGCAGGCGGCGCAGCCGCGCGCGGAACGTGCCGCCGGTCACGACAGCGTGCGGGATCGGCGGGCCGCCGACCGGCCGCCGACCAGGGCGCCGGCGCAGGCGGCGGCGAGCGCCGCCAGCGCGACCGGTGCGCGGCCGTCGCCCAGTGCGCCCGCCTGCGTCACGACGGTGGCCAGCACGGGCCCGGCGCACACCAGCAGGTGGAACCTCGCCGCTCCGTCGCCGGGGCCGCCCAGCCGGCGGGCAGCGATCCGCCCCCCGGCCAGCCCCAGGACGCCGTGCAGCGCCACCGCGACGACCGACGAGGTCCAGTAGAAGCGCGGGCCCACCACGGCACCGGGCGCCGCGACCGCGACGGCGGTGACGGCGACCGCGGCCGCCGCCGCGCCCGCCAGGGTGACGAGGCCGCCCAGCAGGACGGCCCGCGGACCGCTTGGAAAGCGCACCGAAAAACTCCGTTTCCGGTCGTGCCGGTCATACCGATCGGGCTAGTGGTCCAGCCGGAAGGAATCGAATATCACCGGCAGCCGGGAACGCGCGGCACCGTGCCGGGGTGAACGCAGCATGAATTCCAGCAGAACGCCGTCGTCGGTGAGCGCGTAAAGACCCAGCAGCGTGAACGGGACGCTCGCGCCGCTCTGGTCCTGCATTTCGTAGGCCGCCTCGAAGCGGTGGGCGCGCCGCGCGCCGTCGATCTCCACCCGCCGGTCGGCGGTCAGCCGGTAGCGGTGCATCGTCGCCAGCGCGCGGAACTGGCCGAGCTGGACCTCCAGGCCGCCGCGGTGGCGGGCGACGCGTCCCACGTGGATCTGGCCGTCGACGACGCCGGAGGGCAGCCGCGGCCCCGTGAACATCAGCGTGGGGCGGCCGTACTCGTCCTTGCCGTCCCGGCGCTGCCATCCGCTGGGGTAGGCGAACGAGTACTCGCCGGTGCGGTACTCGGTGAACCCCGCCGGGACGCGCGGCCGCTCCGCACCGCCGCATCCCGCGAGCGCGGCGCAGGCGAGCAGGGCCGCCGCCACCGCCGCGCACCTCACCGGCAGCGCTGCCAGGGCACCCATCCCTGTCCCTCCTTGTAGTAGTGCGCGCTCTGCAGCGAGTGCCGCTCGGTCTCGCGTCCGATCTCGATGAATCCCAGGCGGCGCCGGGGGGTGGAGCCGCGGCCCTCAAGCTTGGCGGTGTCGCCGGTGTTGTCGTAGGTCAGCCGGCTCATGGTCCCGGCGCCCTTCTCCCACGCCTGTTCGACGGCGTCGGTGTCGCCGTCCCGCAGGTACCGGTCGATGACGGCGCGGTCCTCGGCCGAGGAGTAGTCCAGGTTCTTCTGCGTCACGGTGCGCTGGGCGAACAGGATCCACTGGCCCCCCGCGGTGAGCTGGCCCTTGTCGCCGATGCCGTTCTGCCCCGCGAACTTGCCGTCGGCCCGGACGTAGACGATGTCCTGGCCGTTCTGCACCTGGCTGATCCCCACGATGTTGCCGTCGCGGTCGTAGGTGACGCCCCACTGCGTGCCGCCGCGGTGCTTGTAGTTGAACCCGACGCTCGGGTTGAGCTTGATCTGCGCCTTCATCTGCGCGCGCTGGTCGGGCAGCAGGACGAAGCCGTTGCCGTACTCGCGGCGCAGCTGCCGTTCGATCATGTCGAGGAGCACGTCGACGCCCTCGTCCAGCCCCTGCTGCACCTGCCGCCGGACCGACGCCGGCAGCGTCCGCAGCAGTCGGCTCACGTCGATCTGCACCGCGGCCTCGAACTCGCCGCGCTGGGTGAAGTAGTGCGTGGTCTGCCCGTTGGTGTTGTTGACGCGGGTCCCGCTCAGCAGCCAGCCGCGGCCCTTGAACGGCAGCTTCAGCTTGGCGGGGCCGAGGTTCAGGTCCAGGTCCGCGCGGAAGCCGCCGGTCAGGCCGCCGTCCAGGTACTCCTCGGTGGGCGCCCGGTCCGGCTCGCTGCCGCCCATGAACTCGTCGATGTCGTCGCCGATCCACGGCAGCCTGCTGCCGAGCCACACGAAGCCGCCGGTGATCGGGTTGGTCCGCAGGGTGAACTTGATGTCGTCGCCGATGCGGTGTCGGCGTAGGTCGTCGAAGAACCGGCGGGCCTCGCGCTCGTCGGTGAAGCCGCCGTACACCTTCCCGTTGGTGATGGACAGGCCGCCCCAGACCCCGCCGCCGACCGGGCCGGCGCGCAGCCCGTCGGGGGTGCCGACGCCGCCCTCGCCCCAGGTGAAGTCCACGATCTCCCACGTGCGCCTGCCGTCCGGTCCGACGCGTTCGACCAGCTGCAGGGTGCCGCGGCTGTTGGTGCGGACATCGACGTAGCGCACGGGGATGCCGACCGTCTCCTCCAGGTAGTGGCTCTCCATGGAGGGGACGCAGCCGGTGGTCGGCTCGTCGGGGTCGCGCCGGGCCTGCTCGCGGTCGTCCCGGTCCTGCGAGCGGCAGTCCGGGACGAGCCTCGCCATCTCGCCGATCCGGCAGACCGCGGCCGCGATGTCGGACACGACCCGGCCGCTGACACCCGACAGCGCCACCGCGACCGCCAGCAGCGCGCACAGCAGCGCCACCACCACATAGCCGAGCGGCCCCTCGCCCGCGTCGCGGCGCCCGGCCGTCCGCGCCGCCGCCCCCCGGATCCATTTGCGCACGGCCGTCAAAATGCCATCGCAAGACCGGATTCAATTGAGCCCGCAGACCCATTTCCGGACCCAAACAAAAAATGGCAACCAGGCCGTCACTTTTCATTTCCCGGGCGTTGTCCGGGAATTAACTGAGGCGGCCCGGGCGGGCCCGGAAGATTATGCCCCGCGATCACCGCCGGCAATATCCGGCGGGCCGGCGGGGCGCCGCGCGGGGCCGCGTCCGCCGGGGCGGCCGGACGCCGGACGCACCGCCGCGCCCGCGAACCCGGCGTTTTTGGGCCCCCGGGCCCTTTCTTCGCGGCGCCGGTGTCCTTAAAGTGCTCACCGGTCCTGGTGTGATCTCCATGTGGTCTCGACTCGACTGGGGGACACGGTGAGAGCTGGACGATGGCGTGCGCTCAGCCGAGACGAAGGCTCGACGCAGATCATCCTCCTTTTGGCGATGGTGTGCGCGTTCGGCCTGACTCTGATGGCCATCCAGGTCGCCCGTGCCAACGACCTGCGCTCGCAGGGGCAGACCGCCGCGGACGCCGCCGCCATCGCCGCGGTCACCCCGATGCGGGACGCCGTGCTCAACGCCGCCCGCAGCGGCCAGCTGCCCAGCGGCATCGGCCTGTGGACGATCGCCGACAACGTCGACGCCGACAACACCCCCTTCACCGAGGCGGCCCGCAAGTACGCCGGCCGCAACGCCGCCGAACTGGTCGGCAAGGTCAAGCCGTCCGGGATGCTCGGCCACACCATGAAGGTGTCGGTGCAGACCAAGGACTGCGTCATCAAGGAAGAGGACGAGCTGACCGCCAAGGACCGCGAGGACCTCCGCAACCGGCGCAACCTGTGCACCGACAACCGCGGCCGCACCGGCATCGTCAAGGGCCGCGGCACGGCCGAGGCGATCGCCGAGCTGCGCCTGCCCGAGTGCGAGTACCGCAACACCGGGGGCCGCGGCTCCGAGGAGGCGCCGTTCTTCGACGAGCTGTGGTGCGACAACGTCCGGGTGTGGAGCGCCACCCAGGGCGGCGCCCCGCGCGACCGGGTCGTCCGGCTGTTCAAGATCCGGCTGGTGGGCAAGGAGGACCCGGTCAAGTACACCGGGATGCCCGAGAACGGCCTGTACGACATGTCCGGCCCCTACGTCAAAGGCGAGTGCGCCAAGGACAAGCAGCCCGACCCCAGCATGCCGTTCGGGCACCGCGTCATCGCCTGGGCGCGCTGCTGGTTCGGCACCCCCTACTCCTGGGGCGGAGGCGGGCCGTCCGGTCCCACCCGGGGCATCTGCTGCTCCCCCGGCGGCTACAGCGGCGCCAACACCGTGGGCTTCGACTGCAGCGGCCTGACCCTGTACGCGGTCTACCAGGCGTCCGGAGGCCGTATCACGCTTCCGCACTACACGCTGTCGCAGCTCAACGACCCGCGCGGGCGCAGGGTCTCGCAGAGCGAGCTGCAGCCGGGCGACCTCGTCCTCCCCAATCCCGGCCATATCGGGATATATGCGGGCGGAGGAAAGTTCATCGAGGCACCGCGCACCGGTGACGTCGTCAAGGAATCGACCCTTGCCGGCCGAGGCTTCTACGGCGCGGTGCGGTTCGGCTGACGGCGCCCGCGAGCCGCGCCCGGGCGTGCGGCGTCCGGCCTCCTCATGACGGACGACGCGCGCCCCGGCCGACCGGAACCGGGCTCCGGGGCTCGGGCCTCGCGGCTCCGGCTCCGGGGCTCAAACCCGGCGGAGGTGCGAGCAGCTCACCCGCGAACCCGGAACGAGGACACGACCTTGGGCATCCCCGCCGCGTCGAAGTCCTCCCGCGCGGCGCGCACGGTGAGGTCGAGCATCGTCCCCCCGCTGGTCAGCGCGTAGACGTCGATGCTGCGCATCTGGACCGCGGCACCGGTGGAGGACTTCCCCTCGAACGCGGTCTCCAGGCGCCACGCCTGCTCGGCCCCGGGCACCTTCACGTCGGCCTGGCTGACGATCCGGCGGCCGCTCATCTGGTTCAGCCCGCGCGCCTGCGCCTTCATGGCGTCCATGCCCCCGCCGAAGCGGTCGGTGCGCGACACGATGACCTGCCCCCGGTACCCGCCGTTCGCCGTGGACGGCCCGTGGATCTCCACCAGCGGAACGCCGCGCTCGTCCTTGTCGTGGGTGACGCTCCAGCCCTGCGGATACGCGAAGCTGTAGACGTCTCCCTTGTAGGTGGTGAACCCGGCCGGGGGCTCGGGAGGCTCCTCCTCCCCGGAGCACCCCCCGAGCACCAGCAGCAGGGAGCACGCCAGCGCGGTCAGTCGTACCACCGGACCACCCTTCTGCGACTTCACTGCGACCACGGGGGCCACGCGTTCATGACCAGCAAGGTGAAGACGGCGCCCGCCACCGTCAGCATGGCGCACTTCACCCAGACACCGACGGCCGTGAACTCCACATGGGCGCGCTCGGGCCGGGACGGGTCGTACAGCACCCGCACGACGGCACCGACGGGGTGGCGGCGCTGGCCGCTCTCCCGGAACGTGAACTCCCGGCCGTCCGGGACACGGTAGCGGACCTCCAACTCGAAGATCCCGCCGCTGCCGTCGGTCGAGCGTTCCTCCCGGCTGCCGACCACCACCCCCTCCGTCGGCACGGCCGACCTGAGAAATCGCAACCGCCGCACCAGCATGACCGGAGCCGCCACCAAAGCCGCCGGGGCCACCATCATGGCCAGGAGCTTGCACAAGATCAGCAGCACGTCCGGCATCTACGGCCGTCCCCCGCGCGCGCCGTACCGGGCGGAACCGAACGCTCCCGCGAGGCTGCCCGCCAGGGTCAGCGCAAGGTAGAGGACTCCCGCGGCCCAGTCCTCGCCGAACAGCGCCGGGACGGCCACCAGCGACACCACCGCCAGCGGCCCGACCGGCGCCAGCAGGGGCCGTACCGGTCCGGACGGCAGCCGGCCGGCGGCCAGCGCGCCCGCGACGGCCGCGCCCAGAGCCAGCACCAGTCCCCCCGCCAGCGCGTACCCCCAGAAGAATCCCTCGCTCAGCAGCGTGCCGGCGGACATGAAACTGATCAACACGACGCCGAGCATGAGCACCACGAGGGTGGCGGCCATGACCAGCGCACCCAGGACGACGGCCCGCACCGGGGAGTTCATCGCACGCCGCCTATCAGCGATGGCAGTCGTCCCACGGCACCCACCCGATACCGTCCCGCCAGATCTCGGCCCTGGTCAGCGTCGTCTGGTTGTCCTCCCCGTCGAGACGTACGGCCCCGTTCCTCTTGCCGAGTTTCTCGAATCCCCCCGACAGGCCGGAGACGCTTTCGTCGTAGGTCATCCGGGTCATGGTGCCCCTGGTCCGCATGAGCTGGCTTACATACTCCCCGATCGGGGTGAACTGGGCGGAGTACGAGCCGATTCCGACTTTCTGCGTGAACATCCCGCTCGCGAGCAGAGCGAGGGCGGCGTTCCTGTGCACGGGGTCGGACAGATCCAGGGAGGAGCTGGTGAGCTGGCGTCCGCCGTCCAGCGGTATCTGGCGGGTCACGGGAATCTCCATCCGGCCGTCGCCGCCGCCGAGCGTCACGTTCCCCCGGCCGCGCAGCGTCCACGACGTCAACAAATTCCGGGTGAACTTGGTCGGGTTCCCGTTCTTGTCCAGCATGTACTGGTACTCGTTCTGGCCGATGAGCTCGATGGTGATCCCGGCCTTGACCCCGTTGGCCAGACTCCTGTTGATGTAGTCGCGCAGTTTCTCGGGAATCTCGAATTCAGGCCCGAACTTGGCCTTTCCGGCCATCTCCAGCTCCTTCAGCACGGCCTCGGCCCCCCGCTGCGTGACCTGCTTGGGCAGCTTGGTCAGATCGAAGGTGAGGGTCGGGTCGGTCAGGACCCGGTCACGCAGGTTGATGATCGTGTTCCCGTCCTTGTCGCGCTGCACACCGGCCAGCGACCAGAAGCGGGTGGCCGCCGAGAGGTCGAAGCCGCCGAACTTCAGCTTGGGGTTGAAGCCGCCCGCCGGTCCCACCTCCACCGAGTAGCCGTCGGGGTCCGGCAGATCCCTGGGGCTGAGCAGGTCCCTCAGCTTGTCCCCCAGGAACGGCACCGTCAGCAGGGGAGCCACCATGGGGTGGTGGCGCGCCACCCACTTGGCCTTTTCCTCGGCGTACCGCCGCGGGAACTCCCGAGCGTCCTTCTCGTTGTCGAAGTTGTAGAACTGCATGCCGGTGACGTTGCCGCCGATCCACGGGCTGCTGAGGAACCCGATGTCGGGGGCCTGCACCCCGCCCTCGCCGAACATCCCGATGGCCACTCTCCACCGGTCGGGCTTGCCGGGGGTGACGATCTTCGCCATCGCGTAGAAGACCCGGACGCTGCCGCGCACGTCGACGTAACGCACCGGCACCACGACCGTGAGATCCCGGTAGCCGGCGCTGCCGTCGGCCGTGCAGACCGGCTCCGGGCGCTTGACCGGGCGGACCGGGGTCGGAGACGGACTGGGGCTCGCCGAGGGGCTCGGGCTCGACGTCGGAACCGGCCCGCTGGTCGGATTGGGTTCGCCGGTGTCCGACGGGCTCGGACTGCCGGACGGCCCGGGGCTTGCGGACGGGGTCGGACTCCCCGTGTCCGACGGACTCGGATCACCCGATGGGCCAGGGGTGTCGGTACCTGACGGGCCGGGGCTGTCGGAGGGGGCGGGGGCCTCCGTGTCGGACGGGTCGGGCCCGGTGCCCGACGGCGAGGGGCCGTCGGTCGGCCCACCCGTCGGCGTGCCGCGGTCCGCGGGGTTTCCGTCGCCGTCCGCGCAGCTGTCGACCAGCCCGCCGGCCTCGCCGATCTTGCAGACGGCCCGGCGGATGTCGTACTCCACCGTGCCGCCGATGCCCGACAGCACGAGCGCCAGGACCACCGCCACGATCAGGAAGGTCACGGCGATATAGCTGAGCGGACCCTCACCGAGTTCGCCGGTTCTTCCGGCCCGATTCACCTGACGGCCACCTGGCAGCACATCGCGAACGTTATGATCTATTTGTCCTAATGCGCGTGAGTCCCCAGGCCCAATGGTGGGCCCAATAATGAGCCCTGATCCCTTGTCTCGTCGGCCATCGCACGCGGCGGCGCTCGATCTTGCCGTTTTTAGGCCCGTAGGCCCATGCGTCCCACCTGTTCATCTGCTTTACTACCCTTTTTGGGGGATTTGATCGACCAACGGGGACGTGCATGCTGCGACGGCTGGGTGACGCGGGCGAAGGCTCCCTCTCCTACATCGCGGTCGCACTCCTGGTCAGCGCAATCGCGGCGGCGGTGACGGTGGTGGCGCTTCCCGACTCGGTTCGGGGGGACATCCGCGCCGCCGTGTGCCGGGTCGGCGGCGGAGAACGGTGCGAACGGCACAGCGGCGGCGACGACCGATCGCAGCCGTCCGCTACGCCCACGGCCTCCCCTGCGGTGGCGGGAACGCCTCCCTCCCCCTCGCCCGGCGACGGCGCCCCTCTTCCGGACGACGACTCCCCCGAGGCCCAGGAATACCGCGCGGCACAGGAAGCGCTGAGCCGCGCCGAGCAGGACCTGGCGAACCTGGAACGCGAGTGGTCGAACTTCGACCTGCTCGCCGAGATCGGCAAGCTCGGCCTCGACTTCCTGGCCGGGGACATCATCAACTGCGTCAAGAAGCCCAACTTCAGCGACTGCGCCTGGGCCCTGATCGGCGTCATCCCGTGGGGCAAGATCGGCAAGGCGCTGAAGGCTATCCCTAAGGTCATCAAGCTCGTCGACCGGTTCCTGGACCTCAAGCGCCGCCTGGAGAAGGCGCGCAAGGCCCGCAAGGACGCAGCGAGCCGCCTGGACCGCGCACGGGAGGCGTGCGAGCGGCGTCTCGCGGACAACAACAGCTTCACTCCCGGAACGCCGGTGCTGATGGCCGACGGGACGCGAAAACCCATCGAACGCGTGCGGGTCGGCGACCTCGTCTGGGCGGCCGACCCGCAGACCGGCCGTATGGAACCCCGCCGGGTCACCGACCGCATCGTCGGGACCGGTGACAAGAGCCTGGTGGACCTGACGGTGGCCGCCGGCGGGTCGTTCGGCGGGCCGACCGCGCGGCTGACGGCGACCGCCAACCACCCGTTCTGGGTGGCGGACTCGCAGGACTGGATCGACGCCGGCCGGCTGGTCTTCGGCGACATGCTGGTCACCCCGGACGGTCGGCGGGCCATGGTGGTCGGCAAGCGCCTGCGCCGACAGCGGCAGCAGGTGTTCAACCTGACCGTCGACGGCCTGCACACCTTCTACGTCGCGGCGGGCGGCGACAACCTGCTCGTGCACAACTGCACGAACCTGGACCTGCACGAGGAGCCGCCGCGCGGGCAGCGCCCCGGCCCCCACCAGCTCGGCCACACGATCAAGCAGCACATCGACATCAGCGACGACGACCTCATCGCCCACGCCAGGGACCCGCGCAACACGAAGGGCGTGGCGGGCCGCTGGAAGGACAAGGCGACCGCGCAGGCGGCGATCGACGCCGCCATGGCCAACCCGAAGCTGCAGCCGATGATCCAGCGGTGGCTCAAGGAAGGCCCGAACGGACGGCAGACCCTGGAACTTCCGGTGCAGCAGTACGGAAACGGCTCGTTGGGCGACATCGCCAACAAGAACGGCGACATCAACCCGGCGGGGAACAAATTCAAGATCATTCTGCACCGCGCCCAGAATCCCAAGCACAAGCCGGGCTGGTACATTTACACGGCCTACCCGGTCCCCTGATCCGGGCGAGTGGTGAAGGTATGGAAGACAGGTCAGACGACTTCGGCATCACCGCGCTCGCGAGAGGCTACTTCCACCAGGCGTGGTGGGAGCGCCACCCGACGTCCGACGAACTCCTCGTGTTCGTACGGGACCTGAACCCCGTCCCGGTCATCGAGCAGTGCGTGCACGACGCGGCACTGCTGGTCGAGTCGCCCCTGACCGGCGAACAGCTCGCGGCGCTCTGGGCGTCCGCAACCGACGGCTACCACGGCGTCACCGCCGAGGGACGGGACGGCCGCCAATGGTTCCAGCGAATGATCGAAATCCTGACCCCGAAGCTGGACGCCGCAGGCGTGCGCGTCTCGACCGAAGGAGCACCGGACTTCCGCCCCGAGGTGACCGAACCGGTGGCACGGGTCGTGCGCCGTTTCTCGATATCCAGAAATTTCCTGGGCGAGCCGGCCGATGAGGGATTCCTGCGGCAAGCGCTCGGGGATCTGGTACGGGCAGGACTGCCGGAACTCGCCCTGCGACTGTTCATCAGCGTCGCGCAGGCGCACAGCACACCGATACCGAGGGACTTCTACGCCGAGATCAGGCAGGCGTCCGTTCCGTTCGGCTACGGCGTCTTCTTCCTTGAGCGCCTGGAACACCTGGTCACCGACTGACCGGCGGCCGCGGCGGTCGAGTGCCCCGGGGGGCCTCAGCGGACGAGGCCGCCCCCGGCGAACCGGTCAGAAGAGGTCGAACCAGCTCCGCGGGTCCCAGCCGTGCCTGGCGAACCAGTTCCGCCCGTTGATCTTCACGGTGTCGAGGACGCGCGGCAACTGCTCCTGCGTCCGCTCCTTTTCGGGGGCCTCCGCGGTGATGGTCAGCAGCACACCGTCCTCGGAGACGGCGAACGTCTCCGAGCCCCGCATGCTGACGGAGGCGCCGGACAGGGCCTTGATCTTCCGCACCACCTCGAAGCGGTGCGCCTCGACCGCTCCCTTCACCGTCACCGGACGGGAACGGACGATCCGGTAATGCTGGACGGTGGCGGCCGCCTGGAACTGCGTGAGCTTGTCCCGCAGGCGACGGTTCCAGCCGTCCTGGCGGATGACGCGCACCTGCCCGGAGTACGCCCCCTCGGGCGTCGCCGGCCCGTTGAACTCGACGTAGTCGTACCCTTCCCGGTTCGTACCGGCGCGGGTCTGCCAGTTCTCCGGGTAGGCGAGGCGGTAGTCATCGCCCCGGTACATCCGGTAGCCGTCGGCGACCCTCATGGCGTCCACGAGGCCCTGCCAGGGGGACCACCACGCCAGTCCCCCGATGACGGCGCCCAGCAGAACAAGGCGGGGAAAGTAACGCACTCACCACGTATATATCCGGGCCGGAGGCCCTGTATGGGGCCCGCAGACCCATTCCCGGCCCCAAGAGCGCACGAACAAGATCCGGGGCCGGGAGCGCCGTGACGCTCCCGGCCCCGGGCGTGCGGACCGGGGGCCGCCCGGATCAGCCGATCGCGAGGTTCTCGGCCTTCTCGTACCCGGGGATCTCCAGGGTGACCGTCGTGACGTCCGAGGGCACCTTGATCAGCGAGAACAGCCGCAGTTGCTCGCCCTTGCCGAGCCTGGTCACGTGGATGGGCCAGATGTTGAAGTCGGGAGCGACCGCGTATCCCTCACTGCTGCGCGCGGCGCGGAACCGCCGCTCACCCGACACCAGCGACACGCCATGCGTACTGCCGTGGACGTAGCCGTCAAAAGGACTGGCGTTGAACATGTTGGTGATGTTGGCTTCCTCGCCGCCGTCGTTGCGCACGGTGAAGGACACGGTGGTGAAGCCGTTGGAGTCGCGGTGCAGGCCGTCCACGTGGATGGACGTGCCCTTGGGGCCGCCCGTGGGGTTCAGCGTGCGGCCCGGCGCGGGCACGGCCGAACCGCTGGGAGTCTGCGCCGGAGTCGGCTTGGGCCGGGCGAACGAGATGACGACCCGGCGGTTCTTCTTGCGCCCCTCCTCGCTGCTGTTGGAGGCGATGGGGCGCTTGGACCCGAAGCCCTGGGACCGGTAGGTGACGCCCTGCCTGGTCACCATCTGCTTCAGCGCGTCCTCCACGCTCTTGGCGCGGCGCTCCGACAGCGGCTGGTTGATCGCGTCGTTGCCGGTGCTGTCGGCATGCCCCTCGATCGTCACCGT
Organism: Actinomadura keratinilytica; assembly: GCF_039539665.1. Lineage (NCBI taxonomy): Bacteria > Bacillati > Actinomycetota > Actinomycetes > Streptosporangiales > Thermomonosporaceae > Actinomadura > Actinomadura keratinilytica. The sequence goes on along the minus strand of NZ_BAABDO010000012.1, from coordinate 10,007 downwards.
GTTCCCCGGGGAGTTCTGGATCTTCGCGGCGACCTCGCGCAGCCTGGCCTGGGCCTCGGCGTTGAGGTCGGCCTTGTTCACCGCGAACAGCACGTCGGTCGAGATGTTCACGCTCAGGTTGGTGCCGTCGTCCTCCTCGGACCCGGCGTTGTTCTGGGTGACGGTCCGCACCGGCAAAATCCGCGTCGGCCCCTTCTCCGCCGTGACGGGGTCGACGCCGCGGTTGTTCTCATCGATGTCGATCTTGACGCCGGTGCGGTTGCCGACCGGGATGTCGGTGAACGGCAGCACCCCCGGCACGATCAGCCCCAGTCGGGACACCTCGGCGGGCGGCGCGGGGAATGCCGCCTCAAGCGTCAGCGTCCCGTTCGCGGGAATGGTGACGAAGCCGGCGAGCGTCTTGGTGCACAGGCATTTGCGGCCGGGTTGGACGTAGGGGTAGTACAGGCGCGAGTTCACCCCGTCCAGCAGGGCGATGTCGCCGATCGAATTCGGGTCGAACTTGTCGAAGTTGGCGGCACTGCGGGTCCGCGGGGTCATGGTCCCTTCGAGGCGGACCTCCCCCTTGGCGGCGTTGCGCGCCCGCAGCTTGGCGACCACCACCTGGTCCGACACCCGGTCCAGAGCCAGCAGGTCGAACTTGACGTCACCGGTCGACAGGAGAGGCTGAGTCTGCAGCACCTTCCCCTCGCCCTGCGAACCGGACGCGGAAGGGGCGGCAGCGGAGGATGAGGATGGGGCGCCGCCACCGGACCCGCCGGAAGAACTGCAGGCGCTGAGCATCATGGCCGCGGCGACCGCACCCACCGCGTACCGCCTGCGCCCCGTCACGGCTGTCTTCACTCGCCGATCTCCCTTCGCGACCTCTGGCCGGAGAGAACTCTACTTGACATGGGAAATGCCTGCACGGGGGACAGGATTCCTGTCCCCCGTGCAGGCGGGATTCCGTCTTTTTGAAAAAGCGGCGTCAGCTGCTGATGGCGCTGTTGCCCCGGGTGAAGATGTTCGAGACGGCCGACTGGATCTGGCTGACGATCGTGCCGCCGACGCCGCTGCCGGCGACCGCAACGGCGATTGCGGCGATCAGCAGGGCCACCGCGATGTAGGAAAGCGGGCCCTCGCCGCGGTCCCGGTCGCCGCGGGTGGTGTAGGCGGTGACGAGCGCAGCGACTCGAATGCTTGCGTTCCGCAGAGACGTCATGGTTTTTCTCCCGCGTTTCCGACTCCCCATCTATTGAGAAAATGTACGGAGCCGGTGCCATTCGCCCCAGGGCCTGCAGGCCCAACCTGGACCCATTGTTGAGGCCCATGCCAGGGCCCATCGCGCGCCCGTCGCCCCGGCCGGTCAACGCTGCTCCACGGCGGTGCCGAGCCAGTGGGCGATCGCCGCCGCCCGGTTGGTCACGCCGAGCTTGGCGAAGATGCGGTTGACGTGGTTCTTGACGGTCTTCTCGGTGAGGAACAGCCGTTCGGCGATCTCCCGGTTGGTACGCCCCTGTGCGATCAAGTCCATCACCTCTGACTCGCGGGCCGACAGCCCGTGCCCGGGCCGCACGGCGGCCGTCCCTTTGCCGGAGCGATCCGGCGGCGGGGCGGGACTGCTCTCCGCCCCCTTGACGGCGGCCATCAGCGCGGCCACCGCGACCGGCGACAGGGGGTTGTTGGTGCCCGCCACGGTGTCGCGGACGGCAGCGGCCAGTTCGTCGGCGGTGAACGTACCGTGCACCAGGTAGCCGGCGGCCCCGTTGCGGATCGCCGTGCGGATCACCTCGTCGTTGTCGGTGTAGGTGAGCATGAGGACCTTGGTCATCTCGCTCAGCGTGCGCAGCGCGGTGATGCCGTCCATCAGCGGCATGCGCACATCCAGCAGGACCAGGTCGGGGGTGAACCGGCGGGTCAGCTCGATGGCCTCGCCGCCGTTGGACGCCTGCCCCAGCACCTGCACCTCGCCCGTCGCCTCCAGCAGGGCCACCAGGCCCGACCGGACGACCGGGTTGTCGTCGGCGACCACCACCGTGATCTGGCGGGCCCCGCCGCCTCCGCCGTCTCCGCCGTCCTCGTCCGGGCGCCACTGCGCGCCGACCGTCATTCAGGCCACCTCCAGATTCACCGACCCAGCCGACTCCACGCCCGGATCGGGCACCACGACGGTGATCGTCGTGCCCGCGCGCGGGGCGGAGTCGACGCTCAGGGACGCGCCGGCGTTGTGCGCCCGCTCGCGCATCCCGACCAGTCCGTAATGGCCGCCGCTCAGCAGGCGGCCCAAGTCCTGTCCGCCGTCGAAGCCGCGGCCGTCGTCGCGCACGCGCAGGACCGTGCGGTCGGTCTCCTGGGTCAGGCAGACCTCCACCGCCGTGGCCCGCGCGTGCCGATGCACGTTCTCCAACGCCTCCTTGAGGATGGCGATCACCTCGTACCGGGCCCGCAGCGGCAGGTCGATCCCGGTGTCGACCCGCTGGGTCACCGCCGTCCCGGTCTCCTCGGCCCAGGCCGCCGCGACGTCCGCGACCGCCCGGCCCAGGGGCTGCTGGAACGTCTCGTCCCGCAGGTCCTCGATGAGCTGCCGCGCCTCGCGGGAGGCGACCTCGGCCGCGGCGGCGATGCGGCGGGCCTCCTCGGCGGCGCGCGCCGGGGCCCGGTCCACCCACAGCGGCAGCGCCTGCGCCGACATGGCGATGCCGCGCAGCGTCTTGGCGAGCGAGTCGTGCATCTCGCGGGCCAGGCGGCTGCGCTCCTCGGCGGCGGCGGCCACCACCTCCGCGGCGCGGCGGGCCGCCTCCAGCTGGGACTGCCGGTCGTACAGGTGCCGCAGCCGCGCCCCGGCGAACCCCGCGACCAGGTAGAACGCGGGCATCGCCACCACCGTCTGGAAGTTGACCAGCTCGCGGGCGGCGCCGAACCCCGTCGCCGCCGCGAAGTACAGCAGCACCTGCATGGCGCAGACCGCCACCAGCCACCGACCGACCAGCAGCAGGCCAGCGAGCATCGAGGTCACCACGGTGAACAGGAAGAACGGCCCGGTCACCCCGCCGATCTCCAGCACCGCGTAGGCGACGAACACGTCGAAGCCGATGAGCACCGGGTGTCTGAGCAGGGACGGCACGATCTGCTGCCAGGAGAACAGCACGATCGCCGACAGCGATCCGACCCCGCTCAGCAGCAGCAGGGTCTCCAGCGTCATCAGCTCGCTCGGGACCAGCGCGAGCGTCAGCGCGGTGACCAGGATCCGCACCTGCATCAGCAGGCGGAAGGTCGCCCCCAACCGCGCGGCGCCGACCGGGTCGTCCCACTCCATCAGAACAGGGTCCCCTCGGCTATCGAGAAGTACAGCACCCCCACGATCAGCAGCAGCATCGCCGGGACCATCAGGAAGGTCACGATCAGCGTGATCTGCGGGTCGGCGCGCTGGGCGCGGCGCCGGGCCTGCTGGAAGGCGTCGCGCCGCATGTCGGTGCTGATCTCGGTGAGCGCGCGGGCCAGCGGCGCGCCCAGCTCCTCGGCCTGCAGGATGGCGGTGACGAAGCTGGCCAGCGCCGCACTGTCGTTGCGCTCGCGCAGCTGCTCGAACGCGTCGCGCAGCGGGGTGCCCAGCTCCATCTGGCGCAGCGCGTTGTTCATCTCGTCCGCCAGCGCCCCCGGCATGCTCTCGGCGACCCGCGCCAGCGCGTGCCGGAAGCCCAGCCCGGCCGAGACGGTGACGGTCAGCACGTCGAGGAAGTCCGGCAGCGACCGCTGGATCTCCTCCTGGCGCTCGCGGCTGATGTTCCACAGGACGATGTCGGTCTGCAGCAGCGCGACCAGCAGCAGGACGGCGCCGATGAACAGTCGGCCCGACAGCATCACCACCAGGCCGGACCCGCCGTAGAGCAGCACGCAGCCGGCCTTGTTGGCGGCGTATCCCTCCACGGTCAGCCCGGCGGGGCGGCCGGCGCGCTCGATGCGGCGGCGCAGCCGGGCCCGCGTGGCGCCGCTCATGGCGTTGACGATCAGCCCGGCGAACGGCCGTCCGAGCGGGTTGATGACGGAGCCGAGCGGGCCGAACTCCTTGGTCTTGGTCTTCTTGACCGGTACGTCCAGGTCGGCGGGTGCGGGGCGGCCGGCCACCCTGAGGTGGTAGCCCCAGACGAACAGCGGCACCATCAGCCCGGCCGCCAGGGCGAGCAGCACGGGCATCAGACGTCGATCCTTGTCATCCGGCGGACCAGCAGCAGCGCGACGGTGAACAGGACCAGCACCACCAGCAGGACCGCCTGCCCGATAAGCGAGGAGGTCATCTTGTCCATGGTCTCCGGCTGCATCACGCCGATCCCGATGAACAGCGCGGCCCCCATGCCGCCGATGGCCCATCCCGCGACCACCGACTGCCCGAGGATCGTCTTGACCTCCCGCCGGGTCTCCTTGCGCTCCTCCAGGGTGGTGGAGATCTTGCGCAGCGCGGTGATCAGGGAGCCGCCCGACTTGCCCGCCACCACCAGCGTGCTGATCAGCACCGCCAGCTCCCGGGACGGCAGGCGCTCGCGCAGGTCGTTCATCGCGTCGTCGAAGGACTGGCCCAGCCGCAGCGCCTCGGCGGTCCGGCCCAGCTCGGTGCGGGCCGGGTCGTCCAGCTCCTCGGCCGCCATCTCGATGGCGGTGCGGATCGCCAGGCCGGCCGACGCCGCGTTGCCCAGCACCCGGGCGATCTCGGGCAGCTGCCCGACGAACTCGTCGCGGCGCCGGTCCTCCTGGTGCCGCATGTAGGCGAAGACGGCGCCGCCGGCGCCGACCGCGACCACCAGCCCCAGGAACGGCGACAGCAGGCGGCTCATCACCACCACCACGGCCAGGCCGCCGGCCGCCATCGCGAAGACGAAGACCGACAGCCGGATCCGCAGCCCCGCCGCCATCAGGCGGCGGGAGATCTGGCGCCCCAGCGTGGTGCGGCGCAGCCGGGCGTCCCAGCGGTCCAGCACCGTGGCCATGCGGCGCTCGTCGTAGCCGCGTCCCCCGCGCATGACCAGTTCGCTGCGCTGGTCGAGGCCGCGGCCGAACTCCCAGGCCGCCCAGACCGCCAGGGCCAGGACCACGACCAGCATCAGCAGGATCAGAGGAAGGCTCATCCCGTCTCTCCGTTGTCGTCCCGGGCTCCGAACGCGGGCGGCGTCTGCCCGGCCGGCCTCCCCGTGTCCCCCGGCGGTTGCGCGGCCGCGCCCGGCGCGGCGGCCCCGTTCGCACCGGCCTGCGGTGCGGGTGCGGGCCGCGGTGCGGCCTGCTGTGTCGGCGGCATGTGGCCGCCCTGCGGTGCGGGCACCTGCCCGAAGGCGACCTCCGAACCGTGCCCCGCCACGGGCGGGGCTCCGGCTGTGGGCGGGTGCTGCCCGGCCGTGGGGGCGGGCGCCGCCCCGGGCGCGGTGCCGGGGGCCGCCGCGCCGAAGACCGCGGGGACCGCCTCCCCCGCGAACATCAGGCGGTTCACCAGGAGCTGCGGCAGCGGCCGGTGCGTGAAGCGGCCGCGGACCTGCCGGTCCAGGCCGACCGGCTCCTGGACGAAGCTCATCACCGTCTCCAGCCGCAGCGACTTGCTCCGCTCGGAGGAGGACACCCCGATCTCCCGGACGCGGCGCGATCCGTCCGGGCCGCGTTCCAGGAACACCACCACGTGCACGGCGTTGGCGATCTGCGACCGGATCGCCTCGTAGGGCATCTTCACGTCGCTCATCGACGCCAGGGTCTCCAGCCGGTAGATGGCGTCCTCGGCGGAGTTGGCGTGCACGGTCACCAGCGAACCGTCGTGACCGGTGTTCATGGCCTGCAGCATGTCGAGCGTCTCGGGGCCGCGGACCTCACCGACGATGATGCGGTCCGGGCGCATGCGCAGCGAGTTGCGCACCAGGTCGCGGATGGTCACCGCGCCCTCGCCCTCGATGTTGGGCGGGCGCGACTCCAGCCGGATCACGTGCTCCTGCTGCAGCTGCAGTTCGGCCGAGTCCTCGATGGTGACGATGCGCTCATGCTCGGGGACGAACGCCGACAGCGCGTTGAGGAAGGTCGTCTTGCCGGTGCCGGTACCGCCGGTGACGACGATGTTGAGCCGCGCCCGCACCAGCGCGGCCAGCAGCACGGCGGTCGGCTCGTCCAGCGACCCCATCTGCACCAGCTCCTGCATGGAGTAGGCGCGCGGGAACCGCCGGATCGTCATGACCGGGCCCACCAGCGACAGCGGCGGAATGATCACGTTGACCCGCTCGCCGGTGGGCAGCCGGGCGTCCACCATCGGGCTGGACTCGTCCACCCGCCGGTTGACCTGCGCCACGATCCGGTCGATGGTCTGGTAGAGCTGGGCCTCGCTGGCGAAGCCCAGGTCGATGCGGGTCAGCCGGCCGCCGCGCTCGACGTACACGTCGTTGGGGCCGTTCACCATGATCTCGGTGACCGTGGGGTCGGCCAGCAGCGGCTCCAGCACGCCCAGGCCCAGCGCCTCGTCGACGATGCGGCGGATGAGCACGGTCCGCTCGCGCGTCGACAGCACCGGGCCCTCGCGGGTCAGGATGTGCCCGACGACCTTCTCCAGCCGGGCCCGCCGCTGCGCCATGTCGAGCGCGGCGAGGTCGTCGAGGTTGACCTCCTCCAGCAGGCGCTTGCGCCAGTGCGCGAGGTTCTCCCCGGCCGCCTGGCGGTCGCCGCCGTTGTCGGCGTCGAGGCGGTTGCGCAGTCCCACGAGTTCACCCTCCGACCGGCATATGGACCTGGCGGGTCACCGCGATGTGCACCGGCACGCCCTTGGCCAGCACCGGCACCTTGGCCCATATGACGCACTCGACGTCGTCGCCGTTCTGCCGCACCTGGACCCGGTGCTCGTTCAGCCAGCCGGGCAGCGACCGGCGCGCCGCGGCGTCCCCGGCCGCGGCACCGCTCATGCTGCCCACCCGGGCGCCGGTGCGGGCCGCCTCCTCGACCTTCTCGATCGTGCTGAAGGCGACGTAGGCCTCGAAGCACGCCATGAGCACGAACAGGAAGAGCCCGATGGTGGCCGCGTACTCGGTGGCGGCCGTGCCGCGGTCCTTGCTCACCCTTCCCCCTCATAGATGACCCGGGCCCGGTGGCTGACCTCCATCGGCAGCAGCACACCGGGGAACAGCAGGGGAGGCTTGATGGTGACGCGCACCCAGCCGCAGTCGGGGTCCACCCGGGTCACCTGCTCGGGGTCGCACACCCTGCCCGTGGGGTAGTGGACGTCGATGTTCTCCTCGTCGGCCCACGCCCCCGACACGCGTTCAACCGCGGCCTTCTTGACCTCGTCGTAGCTCCCGTGGACCGCGGCCACGCGGGCGCCTTCGTTGGCGGAGTGGCCGGCGTAGGTGGCGGCCATCCCGATCAGGAACGCCTCCCACACCAGCATCACGGTGGCGAGGATCAGCGGCAGCATCGCGGTGAACTCGAGCATGCCGGCGTCGCGGCGCGAGGGTGTTCGGCGGGCGAGTCGCCGTGTCAGCCGTCTCATACTGCCTCCGCCTTGGCCTTCTTGGGGCCGCCGCGCGGTTCGGCCGCGGCGACGGGGAGGACGCCCAGCTCCTCTCCGAGCCGGCGCATCGCCGTGCGGAACCCGTCGTGCTCGACCCGGATCGGCGCGCCGTTGTTGATGGCCTTCTCCAGCGCGCGGAACGCCGGGGGCACGGTGGTGCGCAGCGGGGTCATGCCGAGGATCCGCGCGGCGAAGTCGGGTTGGATCTCGTTCTTGCGGGACTGCCGGGTCAGCACGATCGACACGTCCTCGGGCTTGCGCACGTCCAGCCGCCGCCACAGGTGGCTCATCCGCTTGGCCGCGCGCAGGCAGGGCAGGTCGGGGGTGACCGTGATGACCGCGCGGTCGGCGATCTCGATCGCGGTGACCGAGCCCTCGGTCATGAACGCGCCGCAGTCCACGATGATCACCTCGTAGCGGGAGCGGAGCACGCCGAGGATCTGCCGCGCCGCCGAGGAGGTGACGTCCTCGGCCTGCTCCCCCTCCTGCGGGGCCAGCAGCACGTGCGGCCCGGCCTCGTGGATGAACATCACGTCGGCCAGCACCGCGCCGGTGATCTCGTTGGCGACGCCGACCAGGTCGGCGATGCTGCGCCGGTGCACCATGTCCAGGTAGGTGGCCACGTCGCCGGTCTGCAGGTCCATGTCGACCAGGCACACCGACCGGCCGGCGCGCGCGGCGCCCAGCGCCAGCTGCACCGCGATGGTGGTGGCGCCCGTGCCGCCCTTGGCGCCCGCCAGGGCGATCACGCGGCCGCGGCGGCCGCCCAGGTCCGGTCCGGCGGCGCGGCCGCTGCCGAGCAGGGCGCGCATCCGCCGGGACCACTCGGCCACCGTGTCGAGCCGCGAGTTCAGCTCCTCCAGGCTGGGCGAGCGGCCGAGCACGCCGCGGGCGCCGACCTCCAGCGCGCGGGCCAGCACCTCCTCGCCGAGCTGCTCGCTCACCAGCACCACCGCGACGTGCGGGGTGCGCAGCGCGATGTCGCGGATCAGGTCGTGGCCGGGCTGCGGGCCGATGTTCTCGTCCAGCAGGACGACGTCGACCTCGTCGTGGGTGGTGACGATGCCCAGCACGTCGGTGGAGTTGGTCTCGACGCCGAGCAGCTGCACGTCCGCCAGCTCGGCGATCATGGTGCGGAGCTGGCCGGCGAGCTTCTGGTCGCCGGTGCCGACGAGGACCTGGATGCTCATCGGTTGCTCACCTGCGGGGTCTCGCACAGCCGGTTGAACGGCGGCTTGGCGTCCTCGGCGCCGCCGACGAGGGCCAGCCGCACCTTGCGGGCGAAGCTCTCGGCGTAGGTCAGGCGCAGCGTCTCCTCGGAGTTGAGCGCGAACGTCACCGGAAGCACCGACCCGGAGGTGTTGCTGGCCTGGGTGCCGCTGCCGGTGCCCTGGCGGCCGGAGTCGCCGGTGGCCGGCTGCACCCGTCCGACGTTGATGACCTGGACGCGGTTGAGGATGCGCACCGCGCAGGCCGCCGTCGTGCGGTTGCCGTTCTGGGTGGAGTCGAAGGTGGCGTAGACGTCGACGATCGAGCCGTTGACGACCTTGCCCGCCACCCCGGTCTCCGCGTCGATCATGATGGCGATCTCGCGCTGGCCCGTGCGCAGGGCGGGGGCCTCGACGAGCATGCCCTGCTGCAGGTAGGCGCCGCTGGGGATGGGCCCGGCGGCCACCTTGCCCTGCAGGTCGGCGATGTTGGTGATGAAGGCGCTGGTCGCCCACTTCTTCGGCACCTGCGCCTCGCGCACCGCCGCCGCGGTGACCGGCTGGTAGGCCTCCAGGTTGGACTGGACCTGCAGCACGGTGGTCATCTCGCCGACCGCGGCGTCCGCGTCGGCCTGGATCTTGCCGACGTATCCGATGACCGTGATGAACACGAACACCGCGCCGACGGCCGCGAGGATCATCAACAGGACGCCGCGTCGCTGTCGGGGGTTCATCTGACTCCGTTTCCTCGGATCGGGGAGGCGCCTGTCAGGTGCGCCGGGCAGGCCGGAACACCACGGTGTCGCTCCGGAGCGGGTCGGGGCTGTCGGCCGGTTCGGAGTCCGGCCCGTGGTTCTGGTCGGGTTGTTCGCGATGCCGTTCGGACGGCCGCCGCGGGGCCGCCCGGTCCGGTGGCCGGGCGGGGCCCGGGCCCGCCACCGGGGCGTCGGCCCCGTCCGGCGGAGCCGGGGCCTTGGTCGGCGACGGCGGTTTCGCGTCCCGAGGCACCGGAGGCAGGTCGGGAAGCGTCTGCTCGGCAAGCGCTTCCCGCCTTGCCGAGTGGTCGTAGTCGCCCGGCACGGGGGCCGACAGCACCGGCTCGGGCCGAGGGGACTCCTGCGGCTGCGCCGTCGGCTCGGCGGGGGGCGTCCCCTGCGCCAGGGCGGCGGACGGCGCGCCGCCCGCTCCGGGCTGCCCGGGGTGCGCGGGCTTCGACGGGGCGGACGGGGCGGTGCTCGCCGGCGCCGCGGGAGGTGCGGCGGGCGACGTCGCAGGCGGCGTCGCGGAAGGTGCCGCGG